>CAHJXG010000370.1 GCA_903644035.1 Rhodospirillales bacterium | reverse complement strand
ACGCCAGACCAGATTTCCACCGTAGCCGCATGATCCACGGCCACCTCAACCTACACCCAATTCCCACCACGTTGACGGACACTATCTGATGCCGTGCATCACCCCAACCATGCGGCGACCTGCCCGGCTTGGCGGTACTCGCTCATTGCCGGTCCGGACCTGGCATGGGCGCTTCATCGTCCATGAGACCACGTTGGTCAGCACCGGGCCGTTCGAGGACGCGACCGCATTCACCGGAAAAGCCGAGTGAAGAACAGAAAGCCAAGTTTTATCAGCGTTTTGAACGCCTGCCGCTGTAACCGGGGCAGCTTCCCGGGCAGTCAGGCTGTGATTGCGACCTGACGGACGAGGTCGGGAAGGGGCGGGATGACGATGGCGCCAGGGACGTGCAGGCGGTCGCCGAGGTAGCGGAAGAACGACACGCCGAGCTTGCCGCAGGTCTTCATCAGGCCGAGCGTGACGTCGCGCGCAGTTTGGCCTGCCGTGCTCATGGTGCCGCCGGAGATCTTGCGCTTGGTCACGCAGGCCCGGATGTCGTTCTCCGAGCCGTTGGTGTGCAGCGGGATCTCAGGGCGCTCGAGCACGCGCAGCAGCTCGTGCTTGCGCCGGTGCAGCCGGGTGAGAAGCCGGTCCAGGGTGGCATAGTCGATCTGGCGCCTGAAGATGCGGTCGAAGCGTGCTCGCAGTGCCGTGGCCCGCCGTGGACACGGGTCACACGCCCAGGCCTTGAGGTCGGCATACAGCCACCAGATCAGCGTGCGCGTCACCTCGACCGCCCGGCGCTGCTCGGGCGTGCCCGGCACGAGCTTGTGCACCAAGCGCTCGGCGTGCACCCAGCACAGGGCGTGGATGCCCACCCGGAACTGCCCGGCGCCGTCGGACACGATCACCGCTTCGGCCAACAGGCCATGATGGCAGATGGCGCCCCAGAGCGCGCCCTCGGTGGCCATCTGCACAGGGTTGGGCGTGACCGCGAGCGTGTCGATGCCGAGCCGGGCCAGGTGCGCCGTCCACGCCGCAGCGTCGGCAAACAGCCTGGCCGGATGCGCGTCCAGCAGGGCGACCACCTGACCCGACAGGCCGTGCCCGCGCATGAAGTCCAGCGCCGCCGCGTTCACGACATACTCCGTGTATCCCGCCCTCAGCAGCGACAGGAATGCTTCGCGCGACTTCGACGCCCCGGTCCGGAACACGGCAAAGCGGTCGTCGCCGATCTGGGTGGTGACCCCGTCCTTGCGGGCATGACACGCGGCCGTATCGTCCACCGTGATCCAGCGCGCGGTCGCCAGCCCGGCGCGCAGCACCTCCTGATCCTCGGCCACGAGGTCGTCGAGCGACCCGGTCAGCAGGCGCACCACCTGGCGCTTGGAGATCTCGAGGCCGATTCCGGTCAGCAACGCCACAAGCCGTTCCGTCGTCACCTGTCCCTGGGCGTGCAAAGCCAGCACAAAGCGCCGCAGCTCCGGCCCGAACCCGCCGACAATCCCCGCCGGCAACGGCGCCAGCACCGTTTCGCCCGACGTCAGCAGCCAACGCTCGCGCCGGTAGCGGATCACCTCGGCCGAAAGCCGCAGGTCGCGCACCAGGATATCCTCGTAGCCTTTGAAGCGCGAGCCGGCCGGCACGCTTGCCTTGAGCACCCGCTCGGCGGTGATCGCCTGCGCGTCGCGCTTGGCGCCCCGTGGCGGCTTCAAACGCTTCTCATCCGCGCCGGCCGCCCCGGGCTGCGTCGCCTGTTCCATGCCGGACGGCCGCAATGGCGGACGCGGCGGCAAGCCCTTCAGCCGCGCCACCTCGTCACGCAGCGCCTGGTTCTCAGCCCGCAGCGCCGTGATGGTCACCTGTTGCGCGTCCACCCTGGCCTGCAGAGCCGCATTGCCCGAGTGCAGCCGATGCACCTTGCCGACAAGGCGGCTGACCACCTCCCGCAATTCGGCAAGCGAGAACCCCGCCAGCGATGCTGCATCCGGCAATGACATGCCGGCTGTGAATCACGTCAGCACCCTCAGCGCAACCGCCTCGCCCGGGGATCTGCCCCAGTTACGCTCAGCCGCACGCAAGTCCTTGGCATGGGCGGCGAACACCACCTCCAGCGCCTCAGCGAGGTTCTGCAGCAGGTGGAAGCGATCGGCGACCTGAACCGCCCCGGGCGCGCCGGTGCGGGCGCCCTTGGCATAGGCGCCGGCACGGTCACGCGAGATCACCGCGATGCCGGGATGCTCGCGCAGCCACGCGGCCAGCATCTCCGCCTCGCGGCCGGGCAGCAACGCCACCGGCCGTCGTCGGTCTAGGTCCACCAGCACAGTACCGTAGGTGTGCCGCTTGCGCAGCGCCCAGTCGTCCACGCCCAAGGCGGACGGTGTTGCGACGTCGGGCAGTGGCGCCCGCCGGACCAGGCGCAACAGCATGTTGCGGCTGGCATTCAGCCCGAACTTGCGGCCAAGGCGCATGCCGGCAGCCCCTCCAAGCGCCAGGCCCACGGCCGTCAGCCGCCCGGCGAGGCGCGTCGTCTTGCGCGACCACGGTGCTGCAAAGCCGGGCAGGCGTTCGGCGAAAAGGCGGCGCTCGCACTGGGCGTTGTCGCAAAACAGGCGTCGAACGCTCAGCCGGATTGCGACGGCATACTCGCCCCAGGGCAGGTCGGCGAGCGTCCGCCCGTAGCGGCTATGGACGCGCTTGGATCGCCTGCCGCAGAGCGGGCATCGCGCCGTGACCTGACGCGCGTGGAGGTTGATGGTGATGGCGGATTGGGCGGGCTCAAGCGCCCAGGTTTCGAGCCGGACGTGGGTCGCGTCCGGCAACAAGCACGAAAGTAGGTTCACTCACCCTATATGGCGATGCCCAGGATCGATCATCGAAAGTGGGCAAGAACCGTTAGATGCAGTGCTTTGGCCGCCAATCTCAGGGTTAAGTACAGCGTCTCACGTTGGGCGCAGTGCATAAACATCTGATAAGGCTCGACATGCAGTCTCACGGTTAAGCGCAGCGTGACATGCTCATCCGAGCCCGCAACGACAGCACGAGATATGCGAAAGAACCAGTTTTCAATCGGCAGGTTTGGGGAGAGTGCAGTCAGCGTTGACACCTCGACGTTTTGAGACCCTCGCCAACCAGCGTCTCGTTGTAGCACCGAACCCCCTACCAACCCTCGCTGAAGGCTCATAAGCCAGGAACCCGCCTGATTGCCGCTCCCAAAGGCGGGCATAGTATTTGTCCAATGCGAGCAATTCCTCGTGGGTACCCTGTTCGACGATGGAGCCGGCATTCATGACTACAAGTCGATCCATAGCAGCAATCGTAGAGAGACGATGAGCAATGGCGATCACCGTTTTACCGGCCATTAGATCCGCAAAACTACGCTGTATCTCAGCCTCCAGTTCGCTATCGAGTGCACTAGTGGCTTCATCCAATATGAGTATAGGCGCATCTTTCAAAATGACGCGAGCTATAGCAATCCTCTGCCGCTGCCCTCCAGACAGAGTTACGCCTCGATCGCCGACACGAGCCTCGTATCCTTTTCGACCTCGAGAGTCTTTCAGTTTCTGAATGAAATCATGGGCGCTAGCTAGCTTAGCAGCTTCAACAACATCTTCTAAGCTCGCACTCGGTTTGCCAAGACGGATGTTTTCGAGAACAGATAGGTTCATTAGCGACGTGTCCTGTGTCACAACAGAGATTTGGTTTCGTAATGAATCTTGTGTGACTTCATCAACTCGTTGGCCATCGATAAGGATTCTGCCATCTTGAATATCGTAAAAACGTAGAAGTATGCTAATCAAGGTTGACTTTCCAGCTCCCGATTGCCCAAGTATCCCAATTTTTTCTCCTGGTTTTACTGATAAAGAGATGTTTTTAAGAATATCGTTTTGATCAACGTAACCGAATGACACGTCCTCAAATTGAACGCCTCCTTGAGTGACGACAAGGACGCGCGCATCAGCATTGTCAGCGAGCCCGTGAGGCTGTGCAATGGTGTTCATACCGTCGTAAACTTTACCAACTTGCTGCAAAGTACTATTAAACTCGTAAGCAATACGGCTTGATACTCCCGTTACATACAAGGTTAACGGCAATGAAGTTACAATTGATTGCAAATCAATTTTTTTGTGAAGCCAAAGCCAGATAGCAATCGCACTGTTAGCAGCAATCAGAAGTCCAGATAGTATTGACATTCCAAACGCTAGAACAGTGAACCAACGCATTTGCAGTTGAGTGTAATGAGTATGTTTATCTATAGATTGACGAACATTAACGTCCTTGAAGTTTCCAGCAGCAAAAAGTTTTATAGTAGAAATGTTTGAGTAACTGTCTACAATGTTTCCAACAACACCGGAATGAGCGCTGGCAACACTTTTGGAAGCTTGGGCGATGCGCGGTACAACCATATAAAGAAGGATGACATACCCCGCGGCCCAGGTAATCATAGGGAAGGCAAACCATGGGCTGAAATGAGTCAAGACGCTGAAAGCTGCGGCGATTAGAGCGACGAGGTACCAGCATACCGACACGAGGGAAATGACGCTGGATCGAAGTGCCCAACCGGTCTCGATCACTCTGTTACCAATCCGCCCAGCGACATCTCTTTGGAAGAATGTTATGTCCTGACGTACTACGTGCCAATGACTTTGCCATAAAACCAAGTTGGTCAGCCCGGGCATCAAAGCCTGGTATTGGATGAGACCGAGCATAAGTAATATTAAGGGACGCACGATCAATACCACCGACGCCATGCCAACCAGCAACGGCCATGTCTCCTGAATGAAGTTATCAGAATTAATTGTGGTAACTAATTTGACTATTTTTCCAACAAACATTGGTAGTGCTACGTCTAAAGCAGCAAGAACAAAACCAACTACTATTAAGCTTGCAAAAAGTCCTCGAACTTGTCGAAGAAAAAACCAGTAAAAAGCAAAAATTCCAGAAGGAGGCGTTTCCAAGACTTGTTTTGTGGTCGGTGTAACAAGATGTTCAAAAAAACGAAACATAAGTGACCTCTGAATATGTTAGTTAAAAACCAGATTTGAAGTAATTGTTTGTTATCGAGCATTTATGCAGTCTAGGATACATACATATAGACCATATCGGGATTGGAGTGACGCCGTTACCAGGTATTGTTCTTAGCTGACGTGTTGATTACCTTGAGGTCGTCGGTGGGTATCTGTCCGGGATCATGTCTTTGCTTGGCACAGTTTCCGCAGCATGAGGCGGATGGATGCAAGGCACAGGAACGCGAGCGCCCTGCGGTTCAGGCACTCCCAATCCTTGGCCAAGCGGCGGCAGCGGTTCAGCCAGGCGATGGTGCGCTCCACGATCCAGCGCTTCGGCAACACGGCGAAGCCTTTGGCCGCGTCGGACCGCTTGACGATTTCCACCTCGACCTGGCGCATGGCTTGCCGCAGCCCGGCCTGGAACTTCGGCCCCACGTAGCCGCCATCCGCATACAGCCTGAGCAGGAACGGGTAGGTCCCGAACAGGGTCGCCATGAGCAGCACGCCGCCATCACGGTCCTGGATGTCGACCGCGTGCACGATGGCGTGCATCAGCAAGCCTTGCGTGTCGACAAGGACGTGCCGCTTCTTGTTGCGGACCTTCTTGCCCCCGTCCCAGCCTGACGGGTCGATGTGATACCCCCTTTTTCGGCGCTCTTGACGCTCTGGCTGTCAACAATGGCTGCCGTCGGACTGGTCTCGCGTCCGGCCTGCTCCCGGCAGGCTCGGTAAAGCACCTCGTGGATGCGCGCCAACGTGCCGTCCCAGTCCCAGCGGGCAAAGTAGTCGTATGCCGTGCTGCGCGGGGCCAAGTCCTTCGGCAGCGCCCGCCACTGGCAGCCGGTACTCAGGATGTACATGAGGCCGTTCACCACCTCCCGCACGTCCACCGACCGCTTGTTGCCGCCCTTCTTGGCAGGAGGAATAAGCGGTTCAACCAACCTCCACTCGTCATCGGTCAGGTCACTCGGGTGGCGCAGCCCGCTCCGGTCGTATCGGCCGCGGTTCTCAACAGTCCACATCACCAAGGCTCAGCCAGCCACACCAGCCCTAACCTAACCACAACCAACATCAAACGCTCAACATGATCTCGGACAGACACTGAGTGTGACACCCCTGGCGACCTTAGGCAACTAGGTCTCACCTTTCGTTGTTTTGGATGCTGTAAGTGACCGTTCGAGCTATGCCGGGGAATGGGTGACGACGGTTTGAGAAAGGCGGCGTATCGAGGCGGGTGTGAGCCTGGGTGTGAGCCTGCCTGAACTCCCGAAGGAGCCGATACGCCATGACAAGCAGCAACACCGTAGTTTCCTTGCGTCAGCCCGACGAGATCGACGACCCGCTGACGGCGGTTCTGAGGAGCGGCGCCCGTCGCCTTCTGGCACAGGCCATTGAGGCGGAAGCCGAGGCGTTCCTGGCGGCGATGAAGGACAAGCGGCTTGTGGACGGGCGCGAGCGCATCGTGCGGCACGGCCACGGCCCGGAGCGCTTGGTGCATGTCAATGGCCGTTGAATCTTGGATCTCCCGCACTTTCCGTGTTGTCGTTGCGTGGTCATGCGGCGTGGAGGACACGGGCGCGGAGGAGCGGGAAGCCGGCCCGGCCATACATGGTCCGCTTCAGCATCTTGAGCCGGTTGATCTGGCCTTCGGCTGGGCTTGTCGTCCAGGGAAGGTCGAGGGCGGCCTGCAGGGCGGCGAGGTCATGGCGCAGGCTGGTGGCGAACTCCGCCAGCGGCGTGCCGGCTGCGTCGGCGAGCACGGCGGCCAAGCTCTCCTGGCTCTTGTGGCGCAGCAGCAGGCTGAGGCGCTTTGCGATCGCGATGCCGTTCGCGAGTTCGGGAGCCTGCGCCAGAAGAGCCGAGATGAATGCCTGCTCGGCCCCGGACAGCACGGCGAGGTCGGCCATGGGAATACGTGCCACGTGCCGGCTGGACGGCGGTTGTCCGCTGGCCACGCCGGCGGCGACCTCCGGGTCGGCCTTGCGCCGCTGGCCTGCCCAGCTTCGCACGGTGCCATACCGGCCGGCAAAGCCGAGCCCGACGAGTTCGTGCCATAGCAGGGCAACGTTGTGGCAACCCTCCGCCCAGCGCCGTTCAAGGCAGCCGAGCCAGGGGGGCGAGGACACCCACCCGCGGCGGCTTGCGCCAAAGCGAAGGACCGCCGGCCTGGAGCCAAACCCGTATCGTCTTGCGGTCGGCGCAAAGCTGGGCGGCGATGTGCGAGATGGAGACGCCGGCCGCATGCAGCCGTGCCGTCTCTTCGTAGCGCGCATGACGTTGGGCATAGGAGGCCTGGCTGCGCCGGGCCGCCGCGGTCGGCTTAACGCTGTCCGGCGCCGGCGCGGCCGCCGTCGGCATGGGTCGCTGTTCGCTGACCTGCTTGGCAACCCGCCGAACCACCGCGTGCTGACGGTCGACCACGGCGCGGACGGCATCGCCGAGGTTGCACAGCAGGTCCGCTTCACCTCGGCCATCCTGCCGCGCTGGGCCAGGCGGACGCGGAGCCTGGATGCCTTGCTGCCGGTGCTGTACTTGCGCGGGGTCTCGATGGGCGACTTCCAGGAAGCGCTCGGGGCCTTGCTGGGCCGTGACGCCCCGAACCTGTCGCCGTCCGTGGTGGCGCGGCTGCGGGACGAGTGGCAGGCCGACTACGCGCGCTGGCAAAGGCGCGACCTGTCGGCCCGGCGCTACTACGTTTACGTTTGGGCGGACGGCATCTACCTGCAGGCGCGCATGGAGCCGCAGGCCGAGTGCATGTTGGTGCTGATCGGTGCCACCCCGGAGGGCAAGAAGGAGCTGGTCGGTTTCCAAGTGGGCATACGGGAAAGCGCGCAGAGCTGGCGGGAGCTGCTGGTCGACCTCAAAGCGCGCGGCCTGGTCATCGCGCCGGAGCTGGCCAACGGCGACGGGGCGTTCGGCTTCTGGAAGGCGCTGGACGCGGTGTCGCCGACCACCCGGCACCAGCGCTGCACAGTGCACAAGACCGCAAACATCATGGACAAGCTGCCCAAGTCCGTCCAGCCGGCGGCCAAGGCTGGCCTGCGCGAGGTCTGGGCGGCGCCGGACCGGGCCACGGCCGAGGCGGCGATCAGCACATTTGCCGACAAGTATGGGGCCAAGTACGAGAAGGCGGTCACCTGCCTGGTCAAGGACCGCGACGCCCTGCTGACGTTCTACGATTTCCCGGCCGAACACTAGGACCACTTGCGGACGTCCAACCCCGTCGAGAGCGTGTTCGCGACCGTCCGCCACCGCACTGTGCGCACCAAGGGCGCATTGTCGCAGGACACCGCCCGGCTCATGGTGTTCAAGCTCGTCATGACAGCCTCGAAAACCTGGCGCCGGCTGAAGGGCGAGAACCAGTTGCCCAAGGTCGTCCAGGGTGTCACCTTCCGCAACGGCGTCGAGGTCATCAACACGCCAGCACAGCACGCCGCCTGATCACGGCGTCACCCAAATCTCGGCATAGCTCTCACACAAGGGGGAAAGGCTCAATGCGCGAGGTTGCCATGGTGATCGCGGCGTGATGCTCTGATCCTACCCCTTCACGCTCAGGGGGAGGTCCAATCCAGCAAACCCTACACGGGCGGCCCTCCTGCCCAGGTTGAGCAGAGACGGATTATAAGACGCTTACTGCCTTCGTCCCTGTTGACCTTGCTTCTTAACTCAATCAATCGTTGTCTTGTAGAGATACACTGCTCAAGCAATTTTCACGCAAGGCACGATTGCATCATCGAGGATTATATGAACGACAAGTCAAATTTTGGACGAACACTTATTATGGGGAACAGTGGTTCAGGCAAAAGCTGGTTGTCTATACGGCTGGCTGAAGCTTTTGGAGTTGAGGCCGTCGATCTCGACAGCATACATTGGGAGCCGGGCGGCTACAACGTCCTTCGCGAAAAGCAACTCGCCATTGAGATGGTCCGGCAGGCGGCAGCAAAGCCTGCCTGGGTCGTTGAGGGTGTTTACGGCTGGCTGGCGCAGGAAGCGGTTCCACAGGCAACTATGTTGATTTGGCTCGATATATCTGTCGGTGAGTGCGTCGCCAATCTCCAACAGCGTGGATTGCGCCTTGGCGAGAACGAAGCTTCTTTCGAGGCACTGCTTGCTTGGGCTGCGGATTACCCGCATCGGCAAACGTCCAGCTCCTTCGCTGGACATGAGCATATCTTCACGACTTTCCCACGCCGAAAGTTTCGCCTTTCGTCCAGGGAGGGTGTGAGTCAATTTGAGGTTGGTGCAAAGATCGGGCGGGAGCTGAACTGACCAACCCTGTGCGCTGATCAGGCGATGCGGACGGAGATGGGCTTTGCCGTTCGGATCATCGTGTTCAACACCACGACAGCGACGCGAGCCTTGACGTGCGCAAGGACACTGTTGTCGTAGGCATCCATTTGGCCGGTAATGGACCTATCAGGGCAAAGGTCCACACGTTCAGTACGGCCATGCCGAGCCTGCTGGTATTGTCCGCCTGCCTGGCTTTGGGACTTTGTGTGCTGCCGCCATGACAGCTTTTTTGTGCTCATGCTTGCCTTGCGAGTACACCGGCACACTCGGCCAAATCAGCAGCGATCAGGTCCGTCGTTTGACATGCAAAACGGTATCTACCGCAGCCAAACAACATGCCATCTCGATATGGCACTGAGTCCGCATGATTGGGTAACTATTACGTCAAGGCCGCGTGCCTCAGATGCAGCCAGCCTCTGAGCTTTGAGTTGTAGCGGTCAATATGGCATCCTACGCCCACCCTCACTATAATCTGGAAGAAGCATGGCCAAAGCTGGGGAGGGAGGAAGATCCATGGCAGCAAACACAGCCATCGGTGTTGCAGCACACACCGCTTGTTCTACACTAGATGCTTTAATGGCATCTGAATGATGATTAGGGGGTGACAATTTTGAGGAAAAAATAGTTGCTCTCTGAAAAGATTTATCTGAAGGCTCTTGCTCCGAACTTACCATATCGCAAAACCTTTGATTGTAGCGTTAAAAGAACCGTCTTTATCTTTAATATATCAACCCGAATTGCAGAAAGCCCGGCGTGCTTT
>CAHJXG010000369.1 GCA_903644035.1 Rhodospirillales bacterium | reverse complement strand
CGGCAGAGGCCGAGCTGGCCGGCGCCCGCCCGGACCCCACCATCTTCCACCGGGCGGCGGAGGCGGCGCTGGCCGATGCCAGGCCGTCCGGCGACAACGGCTTCAAAATCGAGCTGGCCCGCCGCATCGTCGTGCGCGCGCTCATGCTGGCCGCCGCGGGCACGCCCGACCGGATGCCCGCCCTCCCCGCCTCGCCCTTCTCCGGAGCCATCATCCATGCCTGAGATCATGCCTACGCAAGCGCCTGCGCATCTCCGCATGGGATCGAGCATCGGCCAGCCGCTGACCCGGCGCGAGGGCGTGCTCAAGACGACCGGCGCCGCCCGGTTCGCCGCCGACAACCATCCGCCGGGCATGGTCTATGCCGCGCTCGCCGTGAGCAGCATCGCGCGCGGCCGGGTCACCGCGCTGGACGTGGCGGCGGCCCGTGCCCATCCCGGCGTGATCGAGGTGATGACGCCCGCGAACGCGCCCAAGCTCGCGCTGGATCCGGACGCGAAGACCAATCCGTTCATGTTCCGGCTCGACCTGCTGCAGAACGACAGGGTGCGCTACCCCAACCAGCCGGTCGCCGTCGTGGTGGCGGACTCGCTCGAGGCCGCGACCGAGGGCGCCGCCCTGCTGGCCCCGCGATACGAGGCCGAGCCGGCGCGCACGGGCCTCGACTCCGACGAAAGCTTCGCGCCCCCAGCCGTCGGCGCCGGCAGCCCGGCCGAGGAGAGCCACGGCGACGTCGCGGCCGGCCTTGCGGCGGCGTCGGTGCGGATGGAGGCGGTCTATGACACGCCGGCGCAGTACCACAACGCGATGGAGCCGCACGCCATCGTGGCGGCCTGGGATGGCGACACCCTGTCCATCGACACGCCGAGCCAGGGCATGGCGATGGCGCAGGCCCGCATCGCCGGGCTGTTTGGCATAGCACCCGAGGGCATCCACATCCGCAGCCCGTTCCTCGGCGGCGGCTTCGGCTCCAAGGGGCTGCTCTCGGGGCCGCAGGTCCTCGGCATCATGGCCGCCCGCCTGGTGGGCCGCCCGGTGAAGCTGGTGCTGCGGCGCGAGCAGATGTTCGGCCCCGTCGGGCACCGCGCGCCCACCCGGCAGACGCTGCGGATGGGTGCGGACGGCGAGGGGGCGCTGACGGCGCTCAGCCACCACGCCAAGACCGCCTCCAGCACGTTCGACGACTTCTTCGAACCGGCGGCCAGCGCGTCCCACACCCTCTATGCCAGCCCGGCGATCACCACGTCGCACGAGGCGGTGCGGATCGACACCGGCACGCCGCTGTTCATGCGCGCACCCGGCGAGGCGCCCGGCAGCGCCGCGCTGGAGAGCGCCATCGACGAGATGGCGCTCGCCTGCGGCATGGACCCGCTCGCGTTCCGGCTGAAGAACTATGCCGAGGTCGAGCCGCTCAGCGGCAAGCCGTTCTCCTCCAAGGCGCTGCGCCAGTGCTACGAGCAGGGCGCCGCGCGGTTCGGCTGGGCCGCCCGCCCGCAGGCGCCGCGGCAGATGCGGGACGAGGCCGGCCTGCTGGTCGGCTGGGGCATGGGCACGGCGACGTTCCCGGCGCTGATGTTCCAGGGCCACGCGCGGGCGGTGCTGCGCCAGGACGGCACGGGGGTGGTGGAGACCGGGGCGCACGACATGGGCCAGGGCGCCTGGACCGCCTTCGCCCAGATCGCCGCCGACGCGCTCGGCCTGGAGCTTGACCGGCTGGAGTTCCGCGCCGGCTCGTCGGACCTGCCGGACGCCGGGATCGCGGGCGGCTCGGCCCACACGGCGACCGTGGGCGTCGCGATCCACGGCGCCGGGGCGGACGTGATCGCCAAGCTCGCGGACCTGGCGACGACGGACCGGCGCTCGCCGCTGTTCGGCGCCGGCAACGCGGGCGTGATCGCACGGAGCGGCCGGCTGCACCGGCGCGACGACGAGGCGCGCAGCGAAAGCTATGCCGACATCCTCACCCGCGCCGGGCGCGACGCGATCGAGGGGCAGGGCACCGGCGCGGCCGATCCGGCGGCGCTGTCCGCCTACGCCATGCACGCCCACGGGGCGGTGTTCGCCGAGGTGAAGGTGGACCCGGATTTCGGCCAAATCCGGGTGACCCGGCTGGTGGGCGCGTTTGCCGCCGGCACCATCGTCAACCCGCGCCTGGTCCGCAGCCAGTACTATGGCGGCATGATCTGGGGCGTGTCCTTCGCGCTGCATGAGCACGCGGTGGTGGACAGGCGCTCCGGACGCCCGATGAACCCGAACCTCGCCGAGTATCACGTGCCGGTGAACGCGGACGTGCCGAGCATCGAGGCGATCCTGGTCGAGGAGCGCGACGTCCACGTGAACGCGCTCGGCATCAAGGGCGTGGGCGAGATCGGCGTCACGGGCACCGCGGGCGCCATCGCCAACGCGGTCTGGCACGCGACCGGCACGCGCGTCCGCAGCTTCCCGATCACGCTGGACCGGCTGCTCGAAGCCTGACGCCGAGGTTCGGTCAACCGGTCGGCATCGGCTCGCGGTAGTCCGGCCGCAGCCAGTCCGCAAGGTCGAGGCCGCTGAGCGCGGCCGTGCGCCGGATGTCCGTGGCGAACACCTGGTCGAGCATCTGCCGCGGCTCGGCCGGGATGGGGCCGAGATCGGACGAGTCGAGCGGAACGACGTAGCGGCGCGGCGCTGCCAGGCGGCGCTCGACCTCGACGGCGTCCTGCACCGCGTCCAGGACCTGGCCCGGTTCCAGCCAAAGCCGGTCGGTCCTGAAGAACAGGACCTGATGGCGGGGGAACAGCGTCAGGAGATGCTCGATCTGCCGGGCATACAGGCCGCGCTCCACGTAGGAGAACACGCGGTGCACCCCGCCCGGCGCGTCCCGGACACGCTGGCGGCCCTCAGGCCCGACCGCCTGCGGGAACGGCAGGCTGTCCCAGCCCCGCTTGGTTTCCATGCGCCAGTGCGAGAAGGCCCTGAAGGCCGGATGGCGCAGGCCGATCAGCAGCTTCGCCCGCGGGTTGTAGCGGCGCAGGCGTTCCAGGGCGTTCGGCCAGTACAGCGTGATCGGGGTCGCTTCGCCCCGCACGACGCCCGTGGCCGCCCAATCATACGCCGCATGGAGCCGGCCGTGGTCCGGCGCCGACCAGTCGATGGCCTCGTCATCGAAGTGGTGGACCTCCTTGACCCTCGCCATCTGGATGGATGGATGGTCGCGCAGGATGCTGTCGAGGGCCGTCGTGCCGCCTTTCTGCACGCCCGCGATGAAGAACTGGACCCGCTCCGCCTCACCCGGCATCGCGCGCGGCGCCTCGGGGCCAGGGGCCGGGGCTGCTGACCCCGGATGTCGGGGCCGGGTCAACCATTTCGCCGCCGCCGTGATGCCGAGCATACGGGACCTCATGCAGCAAAACTGCCACAGCTTCCAGTCCCGCTGTTTGCGATCCCGATATTCCTATGGCTCCAACGCGGGGTCGTCGGGCACTTAGGACCGTGACCGGGCAGGAGGACATCCGAAAGCAATGCTTGCGCAGCTGCACCGTTTCTTCAGCGATGCGCGGCCCGCCGGCTCGCGCTGCACGATGGACGCCCATGGGATCGACCTCGACGCGGCGGCCGTGGGGTTGCGGCGCCACGGCGTGCTGAGGATCAAAGGCCTGCTTGATCCCGGCGCGATCGCCGCCGTGGGCGCCGCGGCCCGCGACCTGTATGACGAGAGGGATGCCCGCGTCGCCGCGGGCGGGTGCCTCACGGCGCCGGAACGCCAGAGCCACCTGCGCCGGACCCTCGCCCTCGACCGCATCGTGGCTGGCGGCAGGCCGGCCGCGGACCTTCTGGATTGCCCGGCGATCCGCGCCCTCGCGGGCCGGCACCTGGGCGAGCCGCCCCGGTTGGACCCGAACAGCTACGTGCGGGCGCTGATCCCCGGCCCGCACATCCAGGCGCTGCCGTTCCACCAGGACCAGTCCATCCTGCAAACCCCGCTGCTGAACGTGTGGATCCCCTTGGCGGAATGCGGCGTCCACGCCCCCGGCCTCGAGGTCGTCGTCACCGACCGGCGCGACCTGCTGGCCATGGCCGGGCCGCCGGACCATGCCGTGCCGGTCGAACGCGCCAGGATCGACGAACGCCTCGTCCTTGAGATGTTCGGACCCGGTGCGCTATGGCGTCCAACCCTCGGTCCGGGGGACGTGCTGGTGTTCGCCGGCACGACCATCCACCGGTCGCACGTCACGCCGCGAATGACCAAGCCCAGGCTGAGCGTCGAGCTGCGTCTGGTCTCGCCCGCCCCGCATTGAGCGCCGTCCGCTCGGACGGCGTCGTCCCGAACCTGCTCCCCAGCGCTCTAGCGCCGTGCCGCCCTCAGCCCTGGGTCACGCCCGGCCGAACGATCCGCGGGCAACGTCGGGAATGTCGGAGCGGCTGAAACCGAGGTCCGCAAGCTGGCGGTCGCTGCAACTGGAGAGTTCATGCGCGACCCGAGCGATCTCCCGACGTCGCGACGCTGCCTGCTGCCACTCGAAACGAAGCTCGTTGAGCTTGATCCTGAACGCGGCCAACAGGCTGGATGAGGGGATGCGCGGAAGGAAGGTGGGTTGAGTATTCATGAGAAATTCCTTGTCTATGATTTCGACTTGCTCCCCGTTTATAGTTTGTTTCTTTATTGCTGTTGTCCTCAGGGATTGCTGACTCCACGGCAACGGCCAGGTTGGCCATGGCCAAAATCGTCAGGCCGTCCGTGCGTCACGCCCCCTCAGCGGGGAGAATGGTCGCCGGAACCGCGGTCCTGCATCGCCAGCAACTGAGCGACGCGCCGGATCAGCACCCGTGCGCCTTCGGCCAGCGCCGATGCGATCTGGCGGTTGCCCTCACGCTGCTGGAGCAGGGCCTCGCCATAATTGTCGAGAGTCGTCATCGTCTTGGTCCTTGTTACTTGCGGCAAAATGCTGTTCACGGCGGGGGGCGCTTCCGTCCTTGCGGTCACCAAGCCTGGGCGCGGCTGCCGGGTCGCCCCGGGTCGCCATGCGGGATCAGTGCAGCCGGAGGTCCGTGGACACCTTGGCCGTTCCGATGCCGAGCCGGGCCGCAATCCGGGTCCAGAGAATGGCGAGATCATGGACCCACGCCTGCCGACCCTGCACGATCAGCTTCGCCTCACGGCGCAACTCGTCTTGATACATCTGCCTGTCCTTCCTGCAACGGGCTTGGCCCGGTCCATCCGAAAGGACGCTTCCATCTCTTGTGCAGTGCAACATGTACCTGCGAGGCCCGATCTGCAAGCCGCGGGACACATGCCTGGGAAGCGGATTCGGAATGTTGCCATCTTGCAACGCACTCTGCCGCGGTTTGGCGTCCCATCCCCGTTCGTCGGCCGTCACGACGCCCAGGGAGGGTCACTTGACACGCCTCTTGGGCCGGTCGAGGCTAACGGTTCCACGCTGGTCACGCCGCACGACGGCCGGCAGGCGCCGCGGCTCGCCGACTGCGCCCCGGACGCCGTTTCGCCCGGCACGACCCGGCGCCACGCGGCTGACTGGCTCACCGTCCCATTTCACGAGGCACGGAGCACAAAGGATGGAGACCGCGTCCAAAGCCGACACCCTCGCCGCCCCACGCGCCTCGGTCGGCGCGCGGCTGCTGCGCTCGCGCGAGGTCGGCATCCTTGCGGCGCTGGCCCTCATGGTCGCGCTGCTCTCGGCCGCATCGCCGGAGTTTCGCACCGCCGACAACCTGCTGAACAACGCGCGCAACCTGTCCTTCGTCGGCATCGTGGCGCTCGGCCAGGCCATGGTGATGATCACAGGCGGCATCGACCTCTCCGCCGGCAGCGTCTGGGGCCTGACCGCGGTCTCGACGGCGGCGTTCATGGCGCAGGGCTGGCCGACGCCGCTCGCGGTGGGGGCGGGCCTGGGCATCGCCGCCCTGTTCGGCCTGTTCAACGGGCTGTGCGTGACCAAGCTGCGCATGCCGCCCTTCGTGCCGACGCTGGCGACGATGAGCATCGCGCGCGCGCTGGCGCTCGTCATCACCCGGGGCAAGTCGATCAACGATTTCCGGCCGGAGGACGACCCGTTCTTCGGCCTGGGCGGGGGCGACACGTTGGGCCTGCCCAACCCGTTCCTGCTGTTCCTCGTCCTCGTCGCGCTCGCCTGGGTGGTGCTGGACCGGACCGTGTTCGGGCGCCAGCTCTATGCAGTGGGCGGCAACGAGCGGGCGGCGAAGCTGAGCGGGCTGGACGTGGACCGGCTCAAGCTCGCGGTCTACGTGATCTCGGCCGTGCTCGCCGGGCTCGCCGGGGTGGTGGAGGTGAGCTACCTGTCGTCGGCCATCGCCAACCAGGGCCTGGGCAAGGAACTCAACGTCATCGCCGCCGCGGTGATCGGCGGCACCGCGCTGACGGGCGGCGAGGGCACGGTGCTCGGCGTCCTCGTGGGCACGGTGATCCTGGAGGTGCTGCGCAACGGCCTCGTGCTGCTGGGCACCGACTCCTACTGGCAGGGCATCTTCGTGGGCGGGGTCATCATCCTGGCCGTGTTCATCGACCAACTGCGCAAGGGCCTGTGGCGGCGCTGACACGCGAATCAATAATCAAGGGGGAAACGATGATACGCAGAGAGTTGCTGTGGACGGCGGGCGCGCTCGGGTTGGGCGCGGTCCTGCCCAGGGGCCTCATGGCCCAGCAGAAGAAGGTGTTCGCGCTGGTGCCAAAGCTGGTCGGCGTGCCGTTCTACGCGGACGTGGAGGCCGGCTGCAAGGAACAGGCGGCCAAGATGGGCGTCGAGTGCCTGTTCACCGGGCCGACCGCCGTGGACGAGGCGGAGCAGGTGCGGGTCATCCGCGACCTGATCACCCGCAACGTCTCGGGCCTCGCCATCGCGCCCAACAACCCGGAGTCGGTGGCGTCGGCCATCACGGCCGCGCAGGCGAAGGGCATCCCGGTGATCACCTTCGATTCGGACGCGCCGAAGTCGAAGCGCACGGCCTTCGTCGGCACGGACAACCGCGGGGGCGGCGAGCTGGGCGGCAAGGCGTTCCGCGCCGCGCTGCCCGGGGGCGGCACCTACGCCATCGTCACCGGCGGCCTCGCCGCAGACAACCTCAACGCGCGGATCGCGGGCTTCAAGGCGGGCCTCGGCGACGGCTTCAAGGAGGTCGCCGGCTCGCCCTACCCTTGCGAGGACGACAGCAGCCGGGGCATCCAGATCGTCCAGGACGTGCTGGCGAAGAACCCCAACCTGTCCGGCTTCTTCTTTTCCGGCGGCTGGCCGATGTTCGCGCCGGAGGCCTACACGCGGGCGGTGCGCAGCCGCGCCGACGCCATGAAGGCGGGCAAGTTCGTCGTCGTCGCCTTCGACGTGCAGGACCCGCAGCTGCGCCTGCTCAAGTCCGGCCTCGCCACCGCGCTCGTCGGCCAGCGCCCACGCGCCATGGGGGCGCAGTCCCTGGTGGCGCTCAACGCCCTGCTGGCCAAGGAGAGCGTGGCGCCGGTCATCGACACGGGCGTGGACCTGGTCGATGCCAAGAACGTGGACCAGTTCCTGAGCAAGTAGCCTGCACGTCCGCCAGGAAACAGGCGACGGGGACTCTGGGAGGCGGCCATGCCAACCCTGCTGAGCGTCGAGGCCGTGTCCAAGAGCTTCCCCGGCGTGAGGGCGCTGGAGGATGTGTCCTTCACCGTCGAGGCCGGCACCGTGCACGCCGTGATGGGCGAGAACGGCGCCGGCAAGTCGACGCTGATGCTGTGCATCGCCGGCGTGCAGCGCCCCGACCCCGGCGGGCGGCTGATGTTCGAGGGCCAGCCGCTCGACCTCCACAGCACCCGCGACGCCAACCGGCACGGCATCGCCATCGTGTTCCAGGAGCTGAACCTGGCGCCGAACCTGTCCATCGCCGAGAACATCGTGCTCGGCCAGGAGCCGCGCGCCGGCCGCGTGTTCGTGGACCGCGCGGCCATGCGCGGGCAGGCGCGCACGGTGCTGCGCCGCCTCGGCATCGACCTCGACCCGGACACCCGGCTGGGCAGCCTCACCATCGCCCAGCAGCAGCTCGTGGAGATCTGCAAGAGCCTCGTGCACCGGCCGCGGCTGCTGATCCTCGACGAACCCACGTCCAGCCTGTCCGAGGCCGAGACGCTGGTGCTGTTCCGCGTGATCGCCGATCTCAGGCGGGAAGGCGTGACCATGCTCTACATCTCCCACCGCATGAGGGAGGTGTTCGCGCTGTGCGATGCCGTCACGGTGCTGCGCGACGGGCGGCACGTGCGGACGACGCCGCTCGCCGGGACCGATCAGGACGAGATCGTGCGCCTGATGGTCGGCCGCGACCTCGCCTCCGTGCAGCGCGTGCCGCCCGGCGCGGAGGAGCGGCCCGTGGTGCTCTCCGTCCGCGGCCTGACGCGCGCGCCGCAGTACCGCGACATCTCCTTCGAGCTGCGGCGCGGCGAGATCGTGGGCCTGGCCGGGCTGGTCGGCGCCGGGCGGTCGGAGATGGCGCTCGGCGTGTTCGGTGCGCCCCCGCCGGACGCGGGCGAGGTGTGGCTGCATGGCGCGCGCATCGCCGTGGACCGGCCGCTCACCGCCATGCGCCACGGCATCGGCCTGGTGCCGGAGGACCGCAAGGGCCAGGGCCTCGTGCTCATGCACGGCGTGGGGACCAACCTGTCGCTCGCGGCGCTGCGGCGCCTGTCGAAGGCCGGCATGATCGACTTCGCGGCCGAGCGGGGGGTGGTGGACAAGTACGTGCGGCGCCTGCGGGTGAAGACGCCGGGCCGGGACCAGGTGATCGGCCTGCTCAGCGGCGGCAACCAGCAGAAGGTGGTGCTGGCGAAGTGGCTGGCCACGAACCCCACCGTGCTCATCATCGACGAGCCGACCCGGGGCGTGGACGTGGGCGCCAAGGCCGAGATCTACGCGCTGATGCGCGAGCTGGCGGCCGAGGGGCTGGCGATCCTGGTGATCTCCTCGGACCTGCCGGAGGTGCTGACGATCTCCGACCGGGTGCTGGTGATGCGCGAGGGCCGGATGATGGGCGAGCTTTCCCATGCCGAGGCGACGGAGGAGCGCATCATGGCCCTGGCCGCGCTGGAACACGCGGCGTGACGCAGGGGTGACGGGAGGCGGCCGCGGCCCACGCCTGGCCGGGCGCGGGGGTGCTTGCCGGTCCGCTGCGCGGGGTTGGACCAATGTCGCCCTGACGGAAAACGCGGCGGCGTCGCCAGTCATGCGACGAATGGGCCGCTCGAACAAAACCTGGACCGCGCCCCGACACCGTCGGGGCGATCGCGGTCTGGCGTCAACCCGGTGGTTGGGAAGCTCAACGCCCCGTCAGGGCGTCTCGGCGGCTGGGGTGTGGGAACGCATTGTCAGGAATCACGCGTCGTCCTGCACCGAAATACCTGAGCATCACACAGACGATGTGCCATGACCCAGCGATGGCTTGTGGTATTGTTTGATATAGATACCTCTGATATACGATAAATATAAAAAATATTTATCTTTGGTTAGCATGGTGCTTCTCTCCTGTAGTGTTCACAATCATTGATGCTAGACATCTAGAGAGGCCGCCAAGGTTAGTGGACATGTAGTCTGCAGGACTGGGTCGCCAGAGTTCAACGAGCAGCTTCTTTGCGGGATCGTGACGTGTGACCAGCGCCGGCTATGCGGCCCCGAGGGGACCAATCCTGATAGGTGTCAGCGTTCTGCGCCCTCGCGCGTTACGCCGTGCCGACGAAACCCGCGATCATGCGCCGGGCAGACGATCATGATCGGCATCGCTGCAACCAGGCTGGAAGAGCCGTTCGATGTGCGGCGGGTCGCCGAGGCGCCGGCCGTGGAGCCGAGGAGAGCCGCTGCCCGGCAGGCCCGGAGGCCTGTGCCGGCGAGATGTCCAGCCATGCGCGG
>CAHJXG010000368.1 GCA_903644035.1 Rhodospirillales bacterium | reverse complement strand
GTGCGCGGCACCTCCGTCGCGGTCGCCGGCGCGCTGGCCGAGATCGCCGCGGCGGGCGCCACGCCCGTGCCGCTCACCTGGTGCTTCGCCAACCCGGCCGGCCCGGTGGAGGACCAGGCGTTCGAACGCATCGCCGCGCTGATCTGCGCGGGCCTGGTGGGGGCGTTGGAGAATGGCCCCCTGGACGGCGTTTACCTCGACCTACACGGCGCTGCCATGGCCGACAGCTTCCCCGATGCGGAGGGCGAGCTGTTGCGGCGCGTGCGGGATGTGCTCGGCGCCGTGCCGGTCACGGTGAGCCTTGATCCCCACGCGAACCTCACGGCGGCCATGGTGGACCGGTGCGACGCCGCCGTGCCGTATTGCACCTATCCGCACGTGGACATGAAGGAGGCGGGCGCTCAGGCGATCCAGCTGCTGCTGCGCCGCATCGGCGCCGGGCCGTTCGCCCGCGCCTACCGCCAGCTCGACTACTGGATGCCGATCACCAGCCAGTGCACGCTGGTGGAGCCGATGCGCGGCGTGATGGCGCAGCGTGCCTTGATCGCCAGTCGTCCCGGGGTGATCGAGCTTGCCTGGTGCTTCGGCTTTCCCTACGCCGACTTCCCCGGCTGCGGCCCGGCCCTTGTCGCCTATGCTGACACGGCAGCAGCGGCGGAGGAGGCCGCGGACGATTTCCTGGCCGACCTGCGGAGCCGCGAAGCGGAGTTCGGGTCCGAGATCCTGTCGGCGCGCGACGCCGTGGCGGCTGCGATGCGGGAACCTTGTGGTCCCGTCGTGATCGCCGATACGCAGGACAACCCCGGCGGCGGCGGCCACGGCGACACCACGGGCCTGCTGGCCGAACTGATCCGGCAGGACGTGCGAGGTGCCGTGGTGTGCCTCATCAACGACGCCGAAAGCGCGGGCCGCTGCCACGATGCCGGGCAAGGCGGCACGGTGCGGCTGTCGCTTGGCGGCAAGTCGGACGGAATGCCGCTTCCTGTGGAGGCGACCGTGCTCATGCTGACAGATGGCCAGTTCACGCTGACGGGACCGATGGGGGACGGCAATCCCGCCAACCTCGGCCCGATGGCGCTGATTGAGGTTGAGCACGCCATCCGCGTGGTGGTGGCCAGCCGCAAGATGCAGGCGCTGGACCAAGCCATCCTGCGCCATGTCGGGATCGAGCCGGCCGTCTGCCGGATCATCGCCCTGAAGTCGTCGGTCCATTTCCGTGCCGACTTCGGGCCGTTGGCCGCCCGGGTGATCGTGGCCGCAGCGCCTGGACCAGTCGCGGCCGATCCTGCTTCCCTGCCCTTTCAGCATCTGCGTCCGGGGTTGAGGACGCGGCTCGGCTAGCAGGGGATGGGTGGGAGTCTCTGCAGCAGTGTGCGCTGAGGCAGGATCACGCACTGCCGGATGCCGCTGCCATGGGCGTCCAGGAACCGTGCCGGGGAGATCGGGACGGTCGGACAGTGCGGGACGAAGCTTCTGGACGGAGTTCCCGGCACAGGCAACATACCGGAGCAACCGGCTGGAAAGGGTTCGGTTGAGGAATGGACGCCAGCCGCCTTCAGCAGGAGAAAGACCCATGCCACCGCACGCTGTCGAGCATGTCGCGCTGGAGCAGGTACCCGCCAAGCGGCGGCACGTTCTCGACGCCCTCATGCAACTCTACCTGCACGACTTCTCCGGACACGCGCCTTTAGGCAGCGTGCACACCGAGGTCGATGAGGAAGGGCGGTTCACCTACGCCTTTCTCGACACCTACTGGCAGGAGCCAGGACGGGTGCCGTTCCTGGTCCGGGCAGACGGCCGCATTGCGGGGTTCGTGCTCGTGAACCGCTGGTCGGCGCTGGATCGGCCGCTCGACAGCGCGGTCGCGGAGTTCTTCGTGCTGCGCAAGTACAGGCTTGCCCGTGTCGGCATGCGCGCGGCGCACCTGGTGTTCAGCCGATTGCGGGGCCGCTGGGAGGTTCCCGTCGCGGCCTACAACCAGGAGGCCTTGCTGTTCTGGCGCAGCGTGGTTCAGTCGCTTCTGGTCGCCATGGAAGAGCACGCCGGCGACGGACGGCGCTGGGCTGGACCCGTGCTGTGCTTCGACACGGAGGCAGGCTGACCGGCGCGCCCAAACCCTTAAAGCGCACATCGCTTCAGAAACTCCCATGCGTCCGCTGGCAGGCACTGGACGGGCCAGGCGCGGGACGAACCTAATGGCCGGTCTCGACGGACAACGGCGTTCCGACTTCACATCGACGAAGGGCAGCAAAGGGCGCACAGCAAACCTCATTGCGCCCAGTCCTTTACGTCCGCTTTTCGCAAAACCCGGATACATGATGACTCTTTACGAGTCGAGCCATCTGTAAAGAGTCGTCCCTGTTCAAGCGACCACCTTCCAACCGAGGTCGAGCCGGGCCGTCCTGCCCGATGGTTAGCGGCCTAGGGAACTGAAGATGTAACCGTAACGGCCCTGCCTCGCCCGATGGGCCTCCATCCTGCCGGCATTCTTCCGGAACCCGAATCGAGACGGATTGCAGCCCGGAAGCGGTTTTCGAAGGCTTGCGGGAGAGCGTAGGGGGACCCGTCCGGCTCCGCGGTGCCCTGGAGTCCGGCATCCGTCCAAAGCCCGAAATGCGATTCCGACGTGCCTGCTGCTGGATCCCGTATGGGCGTGCTGTGTGGGCAGGTGGGTGTGCGACACGTGTGGGCGTGCTGTGTGTGCAAAACGTGTGTGTGTGGGTGTGTGTGCGTAGCCTGTGTGCGCCGGGCTGAAAAACCGTCTCCAGGTGAAGGAAGACAACGTTTTCATATGGTTGCAGGAAAAACGCCTTTTGGTGTGTGCAGCGCGTCCGCGGCGGTGTGTGCAGATGTGGGCGCAGGTCGCCCACACGGGAACTGTTCTCAATCAACAACTTAAGCCGAAAATAAACTTGGTGTGGGCACGAAAACCGTAGTTTTGGCCCTTCTCTCGTCTCCAGATGCGGTTCCGCTGCAAGAAACAACGCACACACCGACCTCACCGGGGTGGGGCCGGCGGCCCGGCGTGACGGCCCTTCAATTCGGCCGGATCAATCCGTTGCCTCCTCGGACGAACACAACCAGGAGCAGCATGAAAAGCCTGATCTTCCCCCGCTGATTATGTTATTGTATCGCTATGATTGCCCGGCGCTCGGCATTGCTCGGACTGTTCTCATGCTTGGCTGCCCCAATGCGCGCTCGGGCGGCCGAGCCAGACCCGGCTGCTGCCGGCCTGGCGCCGGTGCCGGACGAGGCGGTCGAACTCGAGATGCTGCGCTTGCAGGACATCCTGGCACGGGAGGTGCCGCATCTGGTCCCGCGCACCGCGGCCAGCGATGCCGCGTGGATCGCCCTTGCCCGCGCGGAAACGGCAAGCGCGGAGATGGTGATCGACCGCCCGCAGTTGCTGGTGGTGGTGGACCGCAACCCGCTGGTGCAGCAGCTTGCCATCGTGCTCGCAAGGCCGGACGGCGAGTGGCAGGCCGTGGGCGGCACCAAGGTGTCCACGGGATCAGCGGGCCGGTTCGACCATTACATCACCCCCTGTGGCGTGTTCCGGCTGACCGACGCGGTGCTGGGCTACCGGGCGGAAGGAACCCTGAACGAGAACGGCATCCGCGGCCTCGGCGTGAAGGGCATGCGGGTGTGGGATTTCGGCTGGCAGGTGGCGATGAAGGGCTGGGCCGTCAGCCCGGGCAAGCCGGACCGCACCCCGATCCGCCTGATGATGCACGCCACCGATCCGGCCAGGCTGGAGCAGCGCATCGGTCGCCCCGCTTCGCAGGGCTGCATCCGCATCCCTTCGGCGATGAACCGCTTCCTGGACCGCCACGGCGTGCTGGACTCGGAATACGAGCGGTTGACGGCAACGGACATCAGGTTCCGCTCGCTTCTGCTGCCCGGGCGCGAGCCGACCCCCTTGGCGGGGAACACGCTCGTGGTGGCGGACTCCGGGGAGCAGGCCACGGCGACAACGGTGGCAAGCCGGCAGCCTGCGCCATAGCCGACCGCGCGCAGGAGGCTTGCCGTCCGACGCCGGCCCCCAGCTTGCCGCCGGTCCGGTTCAACGCCCAGCACGTCAACGCCGACAAGCTGGAAGCCGGGATGGCGACGGCAAGTCTCCGCGCCGTGGTCGACGTCATCAACCAGTATGCCCGCTTCCCCTTGCCCCGGCTCTAGGGCGGCGGGCGTGCGGCCATCGTCGACGGCACGCACGTCAAGCTTCGGGAGGACAACCTGTTAGGCGCCCATTTCAGCGGGCCGACGCCTGACAATTCCTAGCCTTCCCGGATCGGGGCTGCAACCAACATGGAAGGGCAGGCAAACAGGGGAGGCAGGGTGAGCGAGGACTTGAGCGATCTGCGGGGACGCATGCTGGCCCGGCAAAGGCGGTCGCGTTCCCGGAGCAGGGCCGTCAGCGGCCTGTTCCTGGCGGTTGTCGCCTCCGGCCTGGGCCTTGCCGCTGTTCCGCTTTGGCAGCACGCCGGTTCCTGGAAGCCTATGGCAAGTCATGCCGGGTCTGTCATCCAGGCAAGTTGGCGGGACCTGTTCGGGGTTCCGGCAGGGGACAGCCCGCGACGCGCCGACCCGGAGCCGCCAGCCGCGGACTGAGCAGCCTTCCTCCCGAGCCTGCCTGTTTCCCGTCCCTTGCCTGCAGCCAGCACCCGCCGCGTTTGCTGGGTGATCCCGGTGACCCATGCATCCCACGGCCATCTATCCCAAGCGCACCAGCCCCAGCCCCGCGACGATCACCGCAACCCCGAGCCATTGGTGACGGGCCAGTTGCTCGCCGAGCAGGGCGCACGCCAAGCCGACCGTGATTGCGCTCTGCAGGGAGCTGAGAACCGTGACAATGGCGACCTGTCCGGTCGCGAGGCCGGCCGAGACCGCAACAAAGCCGAGAACGGCGACGGCTCCCGTCCCGAGGACCGAGGCGGCGTCACGGGGTGACAATGCGAGCGGCGGACGTCGGATCACGGCCGCCACGGCGAGGGCGAGCGTGCTGAAGGCGTAGTAGATCCCCACCGGCACGACCGCGCCCAGTTGCGGCGCGGCGAAGCGGCCCTGCACCCAGAACTGCACGCCGAAGCCGATGCACGCGGCAATGGCCCAGAGGGCGCCTGCCCGGCCGTCTGGGCTGCTCCCGTCCCGCGCCCCGGATGCGTCCCGGGCAGGTATGGACACCAGCAAGCCGCCGACCACGACCGCTGCAATGCCGGCGACAGCAGCTCGGCCAATCGTCTCGCCACCTGCCAAGGACAGCGCCGCGGTGACCGCGCCGTAGGCACCGGCAATAGGCGAGACCAGGCCGACACGCCCGACCTGCAGGCCCCGATACAGCGCCAAGGTGGCTAGGACCCCGAGCGGCGATGCGCCGAGCGCCGCCGCGAGGGCCGTGGGCGACGGATCGTGCAGCGGCCAACGCGCCGCCGGGTTGCAGGCAAGCCAAAGACCGATGGGCACGGCCCCCACCCCTTGCGCATACAGCATGGACCGATGCACGCCGACGCTGCGGCCGATGACGCGGATCAGGAAGTCGGTCACGCCCCACAGCAGGGCGGCGAGTAGTCCGAATGTGACCGCCATCCCGCGTATCAGGCCAGCGGCGCCCCCGCTTGTCACCCGCTTCCTGCTGTCGCATCCGGGCCTGTCCTTACAAAGCTGCGAGACCCTGTTGGCGAAGTCGGGATTGCCCGTCCGTTCGCGGCGCCAACGGCTTCCTGCCACCCCGCTTTGCCGTGACGAAGGGCGGGCGCCCGGCTTGCGCCGCGCGGGCAGAGAGCGCCTCGCTCTGGCTCAGCCGGCAGGTCCTGCGCGAGTGCTTCGCCGTGGCAACCCGTTCGCAGCCGACACGGCCATGCTGGCCGCCATGCCGCCCGGTCCGAGATGAGCATGCAAGGAAATGCTGGTGCAAGCAGGCAGGGGGATGAACTCAGGCCCGGCGACAGTCCCGCAGCCACGCGGCAAAGCCCGCCTCGTCCAGCCGGCCCGCGGCAAGGAGCGGCATGCGCTCGACCACCACGGCCGCCGGCGCGTCGAGCTCGACCCCGTTCACCTTGAGGAACAGCACGCAGCACGCCCACGCCGTGCGTTTGTTGGTGTCGTTGAAGGCGTGGTTGCTGGCCAAGCCGAAGGCATAGGCGGCCGCGAGGTCGAACAGGTCGAGCGAGCCCGGCTCGGCGTAGGCCAGCTTGTTGACGGGGCGCCCGAGCGCGCTGTGCAGCAGGCCCTCGTCCTTGAGGCCTTGCACGCCGCCATACTCCCGCAGCGCCTGGTCGTGCACGAACAGCACGACGTCCGGCTCCAGGAACTCCGGCTCGGTCACCTCCTGGCGAGTTCCTGCAGCGCGTCGGCCTGCTCGCGCAGCACCTCGCGGGCGAGCTGCATCTGCCGCTCCAGCGCCAGGTTGCGCTTCACCAGCTTCACCCCGTCGGCCAGCTCCACCAGGGTGAGGTCCTGCCCCACCTCGAAACCCATGCGGACGCGGATGTCGGCCGGGAAGGTCACGCCGACCGAGTTGCCTTGCCGGCGCAGGGTGACCTTGGACATGGACGGCTCTATCTTACACGATGTAAGACTAACCCTTGCTGGCGCGTTGTCCAGCGGTCAGGCCAGGGCATCGACATGGGACGGATGCTGGACGCACCCTAAGCGGGACGGATCGGAAATATCGCGGTCACGTTGGGTCTTGGGCCGCCATCCCGTCTTGACCGAACCGGGCCAAGGAGAACCAACCATGCGCATCGTTGATGTCCGGGAGATCACCCAGCCGATCTCGTCCCCCATCCGCAACGCCTACATCGACTTCACCAAGATGACCACGAGCCTGGTGGCCGTCGTCACCGACGTGGTGCGCGACGGGAAGCCGGTCGTCGGCTACGGCTTCAATTCCAACGGCCGCTACGGCCAGGGCGGCCTGATCCGTGAGCGCTTCGCCGGCCGCATCCTCGAAGCGGACCCCAAGGGCCTGATGGACGAGGCGCGTGACAACATCGACCCGGCCAGGGTCTGGGCGGCCATGATGATGAACGAGAAGCCGGGCGGGCATGGCGAGCGCTCCGTTGCAGTCGGCACGCTGGATATGGCGGTGTGGGACGCGGCGGCGAAGATCGAGGGCAAGCCGCTGTTTCGGCTGCTGGCCGAGCGCCATGGCCGCGAAGCCAACCCCAGCGTCTTCGTTTATGCCGCGGGCGGCTACTACTACCCGGGCAAGGACAACTCGGCGCTGCGGGGCGAGATGCGCGGCTACCTCGACCGCGGCTACACCGTCGTCAAGATGAAGATCGGCGGCGCTTCCATCGCCGAGGACCGCGCCCGCATCGAGGCGGTGCTGGCGGAGATCGGCAGCCACGCGCAGCTTGCCGTGGACGCCAACGGCCGCTTCGACCTGGAGACCGGCATCGCCTACGCCAAGATGCTGCGCGACTATCCGCTGTTCTGGTACGAGGAGGTGGGCGACCCGCTGGACTACGCGCTGCAGGCGGCGTTCTCGGAATTTTACCCCGGCGCGATGGCGACGGGCGAGAACCTGTTCTCCCACCAGGACGCGCGCAATTTGCTCCGCTACGGCGGGATGCGGCCGGACCGCGACTGGCTGCAATTCGACTGCGCGCTCTCGTACGGGTTGGTCGAGTACCTGCGGACGCTGGAGGTGCTGCGCCAGTTCGGCTGGTCGCTGTCGCGCTGCATCCCGCATGGCGGGCACCAGATGTCCCTGATGATCGCGGCCGGACTGGGGCTGGGCGGCAACGAAAGCTATCCCGACCTGTTCCAGCCCTATGGCGGCTTTCCGGACGGCGTGCGCGTCGAGAACGGGCGCGTCACCATGCCCGAGCTTCCCGGCATCGGGTTCGAGGGCAAGTCCGACCTGATCAAGGTGATGCGCGAACTCGCGGCTTGATCCGCGCAACGGGCGACGGCCCCTGCCCGGCTTCGTCTTCAGATGTCATTGCGCAAGGTGTTGGCGAGGAGCGTCGCCGAGATGTCGATGTCCACGCAGCCGCGCAGCGCCTCGATCACCTGCCTGCCGCCGTCCTGCCCAGTTGGCCTCGTCATCGGTGCGCAGGCGCGCGAGCGCTCCTCGCCGGCCAGCGACAGCACGGCTACGTAGTCGGTCATCGGATCGCCCTTGTCTGTGGAGGGCAATCATCTTATAAGAATCAATGTGTTAGCGGGAGCGGGCGCTTGGTGTGGTTGCTACCTAATGGCGGACGCCTTCGGCCGGCTCCCGTGTGGGCGTGGTGTGGGTGTGGGTGTGGATGACCTGTGTGCGCACGCCCAGCTGAAAAGCCGTCCCCAGGTGGAAAAACATAATGTGATCAGACGGTTAAATGTGTGTGGGCGTGCTCTGTGTGTGCGAAACGTGTGTGTGGGTGTGTGTGGTTAGCCTGTGTGTGCACGCCGAGTTGGAAAATCATCCTCGGGTAAAAAACTAATGTTGTCATAAAGTTACAGGGAAAAGGCCTCCTGGTGTGTGTGGTGCATCCGCAGCGGTGTGTGCAGATGTGGGTGCAGGTCACCCACACGGGAAGTGATTCCAATCAACAACTTAAGCCGAAAATAAACTTGGTGTGGGCACGAAAACCCTAGTTTTGGCCCCTCTCTCGTCTCCGGATGTGGTTCCGCTGCAAGAAGCAACGCCCACACCGGCCCCTGGCGGGATGGGGGGATGGCGACTGGCACGGCGGCCGCAGGCCCGGATGCGCCGGCCATCTCAGTTCGCCGCGGCGCTGCGGCGCTGGCGGCCAGCGCCGCGACGGCGAGCGCAAGCGGGCCGAACGGCGATGGAGACGACGGTCGAGCAGCACTCCCGCCTTGACGGGCGTGCCGCTCCGCATCCGGGCGAGGAGGAGCATGTCATCCATCAGTTTGCGTCGCGCGCCGCTGCCGCCGACGTGCACGACCTCGGCCGCGACCGGCTCCAGGATGCGCACGCAGCCCGCATAGTCCTCGTCGGCAAAAGCGAGGGCGGCGCAGCAGATCGCGGGCACCACCGGTCCGGCAGCGAGCGTACCCGCCTCGATCATCCCCATCAGGGCCGAAACGCGCCGCTTCACCGCGTCCTCGTCGCCTGTCGCCGCGGCGAGCACGCGCCAGGCCCGCGGAAAACCTGTGCCCCACGGGCGCCGAAGCGGAGAGGCTTTGTGCACGCCTCCGAATGGGGCCACCCGCCCCGGCGTTAGCCCGGTCCCGGCGGTGGACGCGGGTGCGCCCCCGGACGGCTCCCCTCGACCGATGCAAGGCCGCCCACGGCCTCAGCCCCTCCCTCGCGTGACGGCGCCCGCGC
>CAHJXG010000367.1 GCA_903644035.1 Rhodospirillales bacterium | reverse complement strand
TGCTCTTCCGATCTAGGAACACGTAGAGCTTGCCGAAGAAGCCGGAGAACGGCGGGATGCCCGCCATACTGAACATGAACACCGCCATCGCGAGCGCCAGGCCCGGGTCGGACCGGGCGAGGCCGGCGAGGTCGCCAATCCGCTCCAACTGCCGGCCGCGGCGGCGCATGGCGATGATGCAGGCGAACACCCCGGCGCTCATGAACACGTAGGTCGCCATGTAGACCAGCACCCCGCGGATGCCGTCCGCCGTGCCGACCGCAAGGCCCACGAGTGCGTATCCCATGTGGCCGATGGAGGAATAGGCCATCAGCCGCTTGATGTTGGCCTGCCCGATGGCGGCGAGCGAGCCGAGCAGCATGGAGGCGATGGAGACCAGCACGATGAGCTGCGTCCATTGCGGGGTGATATGCCCGAACGGCACCTCCAGCGCGCGCAACAGCAGCGCGATGGCCGCGACCTTGGGTGCCGTGCTCATGAAGGCGGTGACGGGCGTCGGCGCGCCCTCGTACACGTCGGGCGTCCACATGTGGAACGGCACGGCCGAGAGCTTGAACGCCAGCCCGGCGACGATGAACACCATGCCGACGACCAGCCCGGCGGACGCGGTGTCCGGCGCGGCCAGCGCCCGCGACAGCTCGCCGAACTGCATGGTGCCGGCGAACCCGTAGGCGAGCGAGATGCCATACAGCAGCAGCCCAGACGCGAGCGCCCCCAGCACGAAGAACTTGAGGCCGGACTCCGCCGAGCGCAGGTCGTCCCGGGCAAAGGCGCAGAGGACATAGAGCGCCAGCGACTGCAGCTCCAGGCCCATGTAGAGCGTCATCAGGCTAGACGCGCTGCACATCACCATCATGCCGATGGTGGACAGCAGGATCAGCACCGGGAACTCGAACCGGCTGATGCCCTCCCGCACGTTGTAGTCGAGCGCCAGGACCGCCGACAGCCCGGCGCCCACGAGGATCAGCAGCTTCATGTAACTGCCGAACCCGTCCACGACGAACAGGCCGCGATAGGCGCTGCCCCCCTCGCTGCCCAGCACCAGAACGCCTGCGAGCATGAGGGCGCCGAGCGACAGCATGGTGCAGATGAACGCCGGGTCCGGCTTGCGCAGCACGCCGAACACGAGGATGGCCAGCGCGCAGACGGCCAGCACGATCTCCGGCAGCGCCATCGTCCAGTTCATGGCGCGAGTCCTGCGAGTTGCGGCGCAGCGAGCGCCGCGATGTGGGACTCCACCATGGCGTGCACGGTGGCGCCGAAGAACTGCGTGAAGCTGGACGGGTAGATGCCCATCCACAGCGTGAGCAGCACGAGCGGCGCGAAGATCGCGACCTCCCGCGGCGAAAGGTCCAGGATGCCGCGCAGGTCGTCGCGCGTGATCACCCCGAAGACCACCCGGCGATACAGATACAGCATGTAGACCGCGCCCAGGATCATTCCCATGCTGCCGAGGTAGGCCAGATAGAGGCTGACCTTGAACGCGCCCACCAGCACCAGGAACTCGCCCACGAACCCGGCGGTCCCCGGCAGCCCGACGCTCGCCATGGTGAACACCATGAACACGACGGCATAGGCCGGCATCCGTTGGGCCAGGCCGCCGTAGCGGGCGATGTCGCGGGTGTGGATGCGGTCGTAGATCACGCCGACGCAGAGGAACAGCGCCGCCGAGACGATGCCGTGCGACAGCATCTGGAACAGCGCGCCCTGCAGGCCCTGCGCGTTGAAGGTGAAGATGCCGATCACGACGACGCCCATGTGGGCGACCGAGGAATAGGCGATCAGCTTCTTCATGTCGGTCTGCGCCAGCGCCACCAGCGAGGTGTAGATGACGGCCACGACGCCCAGCGTGAACATCAGCGGCGCGAACTGCTGGCTGGCCTGCGGCAGCATGGGCAGGGAGAAGCGCAGGAAACCGTAGGCCCCCATCTTCAGCAGCACGCCCGCCAGGATGACCGAGCCGGCGGTCGGCGCCTCCACATGCGCGTCCGGCAGCCAGGTGTGGACCGGCCACATCGGCACCTTGACCGCGAACGAGGCGAAGAAGGCGAGGAACAGCCAGAACTGCATGGCCGCGGGGAACGGCGTCTGCATCAGCACCGCGAGGTCGGTGGTCCCCGCGTGCTGCCAGATCGCCAGCAGCGCCAGCAGCATCAGGATGGAGCCGGCCAGCGTGTAGAGGAAAAACTTGAAGCTGGCATAGACCCGGCGCGCCCCGCCCCAGACCCCGATGATCAGGAACATCGGGATCAGCACGCCCTCGAAGAACATGTAGAACACCACGAAGTCCTGGGCCGAGAACATGCCCACCATCATGGTTTCCAGCACCAGGAAAGCGAGCATGTACTCGCGGACCCGCGTGGTGATGCTGTCCCAGCTCGCCAGGATGCAGATCGGGGTCAGCGCCGTGGACAGCAGCACGAACAGCACGGAGATGCCGTCCACGCCCATGCGGTAGCCGACGCCGAACTCCGGCAGCCAGGACAGGCTTTCCCTGAACTGGAAGCCGGGGTCGCTGATGTCGAACTTGACCCACAGCACCAGGGAGATGGCGAACACGATCAGGCTGGTCCACAGCGCCGCCCAGCGGGCGTTGCTGGCGACGACGGCCTCCTCCCCCCGGACGCTCATGATGAACAGCCCGCCGGCCAGCGGCAGCCAGGTCAGCAAGGAGAGGATCGGGAAGCCGGCCGCGTTCACGCCAGTCATGAGAGGATCACCGGAACAGCAGGAAGACGCTGACCAGCAGCACGAGGCCGATCAGCATGGTGAAGGCATAGACGGCGATCGAGCCGGTCTGGATCCGCACCACCTGCGCCGAGCTGTCGGAGGTGAGCGCCGCGATGCCATTCGGGATGCCGTCGATCACCTGGGCGTCGCCGACCTGCCAGAGCGTCCGGGCGAGCCAGGCCGCCGGGCGGACGAAGACGACGTCATACAGCTCGTCGAAATACCACTTGTTCAGCACGAAGCGGTGGACACCCGGCACCGCCGCGGCCAGGCGCCCGGGAAGCTCCGGGCGCGCCACGTACATCACGTAGGCCAAGGCGATGCCGAGCACGCCGACGAGGGTGGGCAGCAGGCCGATGAGGCCCGGCACGTGGTGCATGTCGTCCAGCACCGTGTTGCCGGGGGCGTTCACGATGCTGCCGCGCCAGAATTCCAGCCAGCCCTCGCCGATGAAGGCCCCCTCGAACGCGAACCCCGCCGTCACGGCGCCGAGGGCCAGGACGACCAGGGGGCCGAGCATGACGGCCGGGCTTTCATGCACATGGGCCAGCTTATCGGCGCTGGCGCGCGACGTGCCGTGGAAGGTGAGGATCAGCAGGCGCCAGGAGTAGAACGCGGTGAGGAACGCCGCAACGGTCCCGCAGAGGAAGCCGTAGATCCCGACCGCGCCGCCCCGGGCGAACGCGGCCTCAAGGATCGCGTCCTTGGAGTAGTAGCCGGCGAAGACCGGGATGCCGGCCAGCGCCAGGCTGCCGACCCACATCACAGCGTAGGTCACGGGGATCTTGCGCCAGATGCCGCCCATGTTGCGGATGTCCTGCTCGTCCGACATCGCGTGGATCACGGAGCCTGCGCCCAGGAACAGCAGCGCCTTGAAGAAGGCATGGGTGAACAGGTGGAAGATAGACGCCTGATACGCGCCGACGCCCGCGGCGATGAACATGTAGCCGAGCTGCGAGCAGGTCGAGTAGGCGATGATGCGCTTGATGTCGTTCTGCACGCAGCCGATGGTCG
>CAHJXG010000366.1 GCA_903644035.1 Rhodospirillales bacterium | reverse complement strand
AAGCGCCGTCACCACGGGGAACCGGGCGCCCTCCGCCACCAGGTCCTCGGCGGCACCGGCGCGGTAGGCGAGCGGCAGGCCCTGGCCGTCCGCATGCGCCGCCGCCGCGGCCACCGTGTCCGCCGCGGCATCGAGGCCGAGCACCTCGTGGCCCAGCCTCGCCAGCGCCTCCGCCGCCAGCCCGGCGCCGCAGCCGATGTCGAGCAGGCGCACGCTGGCCCCGAACCGCGCCCGGACGCGCGTGTCGATCCACCCGACTCGGAGCGGGTTCATCGCATGCAGCGGCCGCATCGGGCCGGCCGGGTCCCACCACTGTGCCGCCAGCGCATCGAACCGGTTGATTTCGTCCGTAATGACCGATCCGGCGGCGCGTCTGCCGGGTTGCGTGTCCGCCATGCTGCTCGCCCCTGTTGTCCCGGTGATATTTCGATGAGTATGTGATCGGCAACGGGCACCGCCGCAACGGCCGGCCCGGCACCGACACGGCGAGAGGCAGGCATGGCGCGGATCGTGATGAAGTTCGGCGGAACCTCGATGGCCGATCTGGACCGCATACGCAACGTCGCCGCCCGGGTGCAGCGGGAGGTCGCGGCCGGGCACGAGGTCGCGGTGGTCGTCTCCGCCATGTCCGGCGTCACCAACCAGCTGGTGGCGTGGTGCACGGAGCTGTCGCCGCTGCATGACGCCCGCGAGTATGACGCCGTGGTGGCCACCGGCGAGCAGGTGACGTCGGGCCTGCTGGCCATCGCGCTGCAGACGCTCGGCGTGGACTCGCGGTCCTGGGCCGGCTGGCAGGCCGGGGTCCAGACGGACGGCGCGCACGGCAAGGCGCGGATCGCCTCGGTGGAGGGCAGCGCGCTGCTGGCGGCGATGGCAGGCGGCCAGGTGCCCGTGGTCGCCGGGTTCCAGGGGCTGGGGCCGGAGCAGCGCGTCACCACGCTCGGGCGCGGCGGGTCCGACACCTCGGCCGTCGCGTTGGCGGCTGCGCTCCGCGCCGATCGTTGCGACATCTACACGGATGTGGACGGCGTCTACACGACGGACCCGCGGATCACCGCCCGCGCCCGCAAATTGGACAAGATTGCCTACGAAGAGATGCTGGAGCTCGCCTCCGTGGGGGCAAAGGTGCTGCAGACTCGTAGTGTAGAACTCGCGATGAAGGAGCGGGTGCGGGTCCAGGTGCTCTCGAGCTTCGCGGACGTGCCTGGAACCCTGGTGGTGGATGAGGACGAGATCGTGGAACAAGCAATGGTATCCGGCATCGCCTATTCCCGCGACGAGGCCAAGATCACGCTGCGCCACGTGCCCGACCGACCCGGCGTCGCCGCCGCGATCTTCGGCCCGCTGTCGGAGGCGCAGGTGAACGTCGACATGATCGTGCAGAACATCTCGGCCGACGGGACCACGGACATGACCTTCACCGTGGGCCGCACCGACCTGCCGCGCGTGCACACCGTGCTGGCGGCGCACAAGGCGGCCATCGGCTCCGACGTCGTCCTGACGGACCCCGACGTGGCCAAGATCAGCGTGGTCGGCGTCGGCATGAGGAGCCACGCGGGCGTCGCCACCATCATGTTCGGCACGCTGGCGGGCAAGGGGATCAACATCCAGGTCATCTCCACCAGCGAGATCAAGGTCAGCGTGCTGATCGCGGCGGAGTACACCGAGCTTGCGGTGCGCGCGCTGCACACCGCCTACGGCCTCGATGCCGCCTGACGTCGTCGCCTCCGGCTTCGGCACCTCAAGCTCCGACGCCCTGCTCGCCCGCGCCGAGTTCGACCGGCTGTCGGAGCGCGGGCGGCGCTTCCTCGGCGCCCCGGTCGCGATCATGGGCGGCGCCATGAGCTGGGTCAGCGAGCGGACCCTGGTCGCGGCCATCAGCAACGCCGGCGGCTTCGGCGTGCTGGCCGGCGGCTCCATGGGGCCGGACGCGCTGGCCGACGAGATCGCCGGCACCCAGGCGCTGACCGACCGGCCGTTCGGCGTCAACCTCATCACCATGCACCCACTCCTCCTGGACCTGATCGCGGTCTGCCAGCAGGCCGGGGTCGGCCACATCGTGCTGGCCGGCGGCGTGCCGAGCGGGGCAGGGGTTCGGGCGGTGAAGGAGGGCAGCCGGCTGGTGTGCTTCGCCTCCGCGCTCGTGCTGGCGCAGCGCATGGTGCGGCTGGGCGCCGACGCGCTGGTGATCGAGGGGTCGGAGGCCGGCGGCCATATCGGCCCGGTGTCGCTCGCGGTGCTGGCGCAGGAGATCCTGCCCCATGTCACGGAGGTCCCGGTGTTCGTCGCGGGCGGCATCGGCCGCGGCGAGGCGATCCTCGCCTTCCTGGAGATGGGCGCCGCCGGCGCGCAGCTCGGCACAAGGTTCGCGGCGGCGCGCGAGAGCATCGCCCATCCGCGCTTCAAGCAGGCCTTCATCCGCGCCCGCGCCCGCGACGCGCTGCCGAGCGTGCAGCTCGACCCGCGCTTCCCGGTGATCCCGGTGCGCGGCCTGGTCAATGCCGGCACCCAGGCCTTCCTGCAGCACCAGGCGGCGGCGATGGCCCACGTCGATGCGGGCGAGCTGACGCGGGAGCAGGCGCAGCTGTCCATCGAGCACTTCTGGGCGGGCAGGCTGCGCCGCGCGGTGATCGACGGCGACGTGGAGCACGGCTCGGTGATGGCCGGGCAGTCCGTGGGCATGGTGACGGCGGAGCAGCCGATTGCGGAGATCATCGCGGAGCTGGTCGGCCAGGCTTGCGGGGCGCTCGCCGCCCGGCACGACCCAGCTGCCGGCAGGCATAGCTCGGCAAGGCACTAGATGCTGCAGACGCGCCGCCTGCTGGCCCGGCTGCGCGACATGATGGCGCTCGGCTTCTCCATGATCGGGGCGGCGGACGCGGGCGGCGTGCCGCTCGGCGACCTGGCGGCGCTGGTGGCCTCCGAGATGGTGGCCGAGGTCTGCACCATCTACGCCATGCGGCCCGGCGACCTGCTGGAACTCGCCGCCACCCACGGCCTCAACCCGGAGGCGGTGGGCCGCACCCGGCTGCGGGTGGGGGAGGGCATCGTCGGCATCGTGGCCGCCACCGGGACCGCGCAGAACCTGCCGGACGCGCAGAACCACCCGGCCTTCGCCTACCGCCCCGAGACCGGGGAGGACCCGTTCGCCTCCTTGCTGGCCGTGCCGGTGCGGCGCGGCGGGAAGCTCATCGGCGTGCTCGCGGTGCAGAACCGGGCGCCGCGCCGCTATGGGGACGACGAGGTGGAGCTGCTGGAGACCGTCGCCATGCTGCTGGCCGAGGTTCTGGCGCTTGCAGGTGCCCGGGACGGGGCGCAGCAGGGGGTCGGCGCCACCCTGCCGCAGCGGTTCCAGGCGACGCCGTTCGCGCCGGGCATCGCGATCGGCCCGGTGGT
>CAHJXG010000365.1 GCA_903644035.1 Rhodospirillales bacterium | reverse complement strand
TCATGGGAGCGCCGCCCCCCTATGCGGGCGGGCAGGTCGCCACTGGCGGACGAGTGGGACTGCTCGGCAACCAGAGCTTGTTCGACACGCCGTTCTCGACAAGCAACTACTCTCGTGAATTGATCGACAACCAACGCGCCACCGCGATCAACGATGTCCTCCTCAACGACCCGGCCGTACGCAGCACCACCAACCGGTTCGGCGATACGGAAACGCGCACCATCCGTGGGTTCAACGCCGATGGCACGAACACGAGCTTCCTGGGCATTCCTGGCATGGTCTCCGGCCGCCGCCCCCGGCTGGAAGGCATAGAACGGGTAGAGTTGCTGGAGGGGCCGAATACGTTGCTGAACGGAGCCGTCGGGTCCGACAACATCGGCGGCGCGGTGAACCTGGTCCCGAAGCGTGCGTCGGACACGCCGACGCGGGATTTCGGCCTGTCCTACACATCCCGCTCGATGTTTGAGGGCACTGCCGATCTCGGGCAGAGGTTCGGCCCGGACAAAGCGTTTGGCGCCCGGGTCAACCTGTCGGCGCGCGCGGGAGCGACCCTGATCGACCATCAGCGGGAGACCGGGTCAACCGGGACCGCAGCCATCGATTACCGCAGCGACAAGCTGAGGGTCAGCCTGGACCTGTCACGCCAGGCGATCTACATGAAAGCCCAAAATGTAAGCTTCCAGGTCGCGCCTGGCCTCTCGGTCCCGAAGCCGCCCGACGGCACCAAGAACATTCTGGGTGACAACGACACGTTCCGAAGCATTTCCAGCTTCGGCGTGCTGCATGCCGAGTATGACGTAGCGGACTGGCTCAGCGTGTTTGCCACGTATGGCCTGGCGCGTACTCGGGACGTGTACAACAGCGGCTTTACGTCCATCATCATCGACACGCTCGGCAATACGACAACGCCGAACTTCTCTTTTGTTGACACATTCACGACCGAAGCAAGCCAGTTCGGTGCCCAGGCGACCTTCGACACAGCGTTTGTCTCTCACCGCGCAACATTCGCGACTGATCGATTTGATCAGCTGCTCGCATACAACGTCGGAGAGGCGGGAAGCTTCGACAGCAACATATACAATCCTGTTCCACGCCCTCTGTTTGCCAATCCGACGTTCGATTGGAACCCGTCGCGCAGCACCGAGAGCAAGCGGGTCAGCTACGCGGTCGCCGATACCATGTCGATGCTGAACGAGCGGGTACAGCTCACGGCCGGCGGGCGGCAGCAATATATCGACGAGCGGAGCTTCGATACCGACGGCGCCACCTCAACCCGCTACCGCGCCAACCGGCTCTCCCCGGCCGTCGCACTGGTGGTCAAGCCGCTGCCACAGCTCTCGGTCTATGGGAACTACATCGAGCAGCTGAACGCAGGAGACACCGCGCCGCTGTCAGCCGCCAACGCTGGCCAGCTCTTTCCACCTTATGTCTCGGAACAGAAGGAGGTCGGGGTCAAGTATGACTTCGGTCGATTGGCGGTCACCGCGGCCTTGTTCCAGATCACGAGGCCAATCGCGACCACGAGCGCCGCCACGCAGGTGTTCAGCGTCGGTGGCGAGCAGCGGAACCGCGGGCTGGAATTGAAGACCTTCGGCGAGGTCTACCCGGGCGTTCGCCTGCTGGGCGGCGTTGCGTTCATCGAGGGCGTTCAGACCAAGACGGCGGACGGCACGAACAACGGCAAGAAGGCCATCGGCGTGCCCGTCACCAATGTCAGCTTCGGGGCCGAGTGGGACACGCCTTACGTGTCGAGGCTGACGCTGACCGGTCGGGTCATCTACACCGGAAAGACCTACCTCGATGAAGCGAACACGCAGCGCGTTCCGGCCTATGCGACCTTGGACATCGGGGCACGCTACACGGTCGACCGCGGGCCTGGCCGCATACCCATCGTGGTGCGCGGCGGGATCAGCAACGTCACGGGCGAGAACTACTGGCAGACCGCCACGACCGGGTCCATCCAAAGTAGCGTGCCGCGGACCTTCTTCCTGTCCACGAGTTTCAGCCTGTAGAAGCTTGAACCTTAAAGACGTCGGCATCGTCCGTCCGACGGCCGTGTGCGCTTGCTGATCAGCTGGCGTTCCTCCTGGACCGTCGCGGCATGGACCGGCGGTTCAGGCCAGGATCGTCTGCCTGAGTTCCAATTGCGAATGCATCGCAATTGCTTCAAGTGTGTGTGGTATGCCGCCTTGCAACCTTCTTACGTGTTCTTTCGTCACCGTCCTTCGCTGCTGCGTTGGCTTGCTAAACTGATCGGCTGCCGCGACACCGCAGAGGACTTGATGCAAGAAGCGTGGATGCGCGTGGCCGCAAGGACCGGCATCGACCGCCCGGCCTCGTTCCTGGACCGCGTTGCCCGTAACTTGGCTCACGATCATCTGCGCAGCTTGGTTGTCCAGCGCGTTTCCGGTCCCGCGGCTCTCGAGGTGTTGGCTTGCCATGAGCCTGCTCCCGACCAGGTTTTGCTAGGTCGCGAGCGGGTGCGCCGGGCCGAGGCAGCCCTGGCCACAATGCCGCCCCGCCGTCGCACGGTGTTCCTGGCCGTCCGTTTGGAGGGGATGCCACCCGTGCGGGCGCTTCCATCTCTCAAGCGACGGCGGGCTGCTGACCTGCGTGCCCGGACCGTTCGGCGCGTCGCAGTGGTGGTGCACCGCTGGACCGGCCCTGCGCCGGCGGCTAGCCCATTCCGTGACAACGCGCATCCCGCCTGTGAACCCGGCGTCGCGATGACCTGAGCCGCCCCACCTTCGCCAAGTGGCGCGTCAGAACCACCACCGATGATGCCGACCTCGTCCCACAGCACCGTGCTGACGCTGGCCGAGGGGGCCATGGTGGTCGAGTTCCGCCGCAGAAACTTCACGCCGCTCGACGACGTGCTTGGTTGCCTGCGGGACAGCATCCCGAAGCTGATACGCTCCAGTCTGCACTGCTGCCTCGAGCGCCACGGCATCTCCCGGTTGCCCGAAAACCCAGATGGCAGCTCCAAACGCGGCAAATCCGCCGCAACCGCCATTGGATAACCCCCACATCGACATCAGCGAGCTGCGCCTGGCAGGCGGCAGGCTCGACATGTTCCTGTAAAGGAGGCGACCATCAAGGCGTTCCATTATCCCGACCTCGAAAGCCTCAAGGCTCATGTCCTTGCTTTCGTGTCGGCATACAACTTCGCCAAGCACCTCAAAGCCGCTACAGGAGCCCGCCCCGCCGGGCCGCTGCCACCGCCGCGGTCCTGTTGGGTGCCCCGAGGCGTTTCAGCAGCGCCGCCACGTGCAGCTTAGCCGTGCCGGGATCAATCCCGAGGCGGCTCCCGATGTCCCGGTTTGAGAAGCCTTGCGCCATAAGGTCCAGGACGTCGCGTTGCCGCGAGGTCAACGACACGGATGTCGTTGCGGTTGCGCCAGTCTGAAGCAGGCCGGATAGCTCGGCTCGCACGGCCTCCAGGTGCTGCATGGCATCTGGCGGAACAACGCGGCTGAGGGCGTCCAGATGCCGACCGATCGCCGCGAGGCTGCGCCCAACCCGGCCGCCCTCCCCGGTCACCAGCGTCGATGGGGACGCTTCCGCGTCCCGGGCAAGCTGCACCATGCGCTCCAGCGCCGCCTCCGTCTCGCGCCGGGCCGTCACGTCCAGCGCGATGCCGTCCCAGACCACGCTGCCGTCGGAGAGGCTGCGCGGATGGCCGATGCTGCGGACCCAGCGCATGCGGCCGTCGCTGCCGTGCACGCGCACCTCCTCGTCCAGTGTTTCGAGACGGTCGGCGGAGCGGTGCACCGCGTCCAGGAAGCGGTCACGGTCCTCCGGGTGCAGCCAGTCGTGGCTTGCGGTCTCCTCCGCCAGCACCGATGCCGGGTCCAGGCCGAAGGTCTCGCGCATGCCGGGGCTGGCGTAGGTGTAGCGGATGCGCCGGTCCGGCAGGCGGACGCGCTGCATGGTGTGCCCGGGGAAGTGGTCGGAGACGCGGTCGAACAGGGTGCGCAGTTCGGACGGCAGCATTCCAACATCTATGCCGTTCGGCATAAGACTGGCAGCAGTTTGATTCCGCTTGACTGTTGTTCGTCCGGGCTGTTTCATGGGTCTCACAAAGTCTGGCCTACAGACGTTATGCTGAAAGGCATATCTAAGACAAGGGAAGGGTCGTCGTGCAGAAGCTCGTCATCGAGGCACGCGTCAACGAATACGCCGGGCGCGACAATACGCCGCACGTGCCGTTCCTGCCGGACGAGATCGCCCGCGACGCCGCCGAGTGCCGCGAGGCGGGCGCCGCCATCCTGCACTTCCACGGTCGCCAGCCGGACGGCGCGCCAGACCACCGGTTCGAATGCTACCGCGACACCATCCTCGCCACGCGCGCCCGTTGCGACGCCCTCATCCATCCCACGCTGGGCTACGTGACGCTCGACGCGACCGCCGAACAGCGCATCGCCAACATCCTCCGTTTGGCCGACGACCCGGCGACCAAGCCCGAGTTCGCGCCCATGGACATGGGCTCCACCAATGTCGACTGGTACGATCCCGTCGCCCGCGCCTACACCACCAAGGGCCTGATCTACCGCAACGGCACGGATACGCTGGAACACTTCGCCCACGCCATCCATGCCCGCGCGATGGCGCCCTACTTGGTCGCATGGAACATCGGCTTCACCCGGCAAATCGGTGCGTTCCTCGACATGGGCCTGCTGCAAGGACCCGCCTATGTCTGCTTCTGCCTGACCGACGGCGTCATGCTCGCGGGTCATCCCGGCACGGCAGACGGTCTGGATGCCCATACACGCTTCCTGCCCGCCGGGCACCGCATCGAGTGGACCGTCTGCAACTTCAACGGCGACCTGCTGAAGCTGACGGAGAAGATCATCACCGAGGGCGGCCACGTCTCGATCGGCCTTGGCGACTATCCCTACGCCGAGTACGGCCGCCCCAGCAATGCCGAGCTGATCCGCCGCGTGGCCGACCAGGCCCGCAGCCTGGGACGCGAGGTGGCCACCCCTGCCGAGGCCCGGGCCATCCTCGGCGTCCCCTCTTGAGCGACAATCGGAAGACTCCCGCCATGACGGAACGACCCGAGGGCGGCCGCCGCAGCCTCATCCACGCGGGGCTGGGCGCCGGCCTCATCCTGGCTGCAAGCCCTTCCGCTGCGCAGCCGTCCCGCACGACCGCGGCCTCGCTCGCCGGCCGGCCGCGGCGCGAGAACATCGTGCCCCCGGACATGCAGAACGTCTACGACCGCTTCCACTACGCCCCGGCCGTGCGGGTCGGCGACATACTCTACGTCTCCGGCCAGGTCGGCCGGGACCAGGCGCTGAAGGTCGTCGAGGATCCCGAGGCGCAGATGATGCAGGCATGGGAGAACGTCGAGAAGGTCCTGACCTTCGCTGGCCTTGGATTCGAGGACGTGTTCCAGCTCGAAACCTGGTGCGTCGACTTCCGCAGGCACCTGCCGGCTTTCCTCAAGGTCAAGGACCAGTTCGTGAAGACGAACTACCCGACATGGACAGGCTTCGGCGTCACCGAGTTCTCCACGCCCGGCATCATGT
>CAHJXG010000364.1 GCA_903644035.1 Rhodospirillales bacterium | reverse complement strand
CCGGTGCCGACACGCCCCGCGGCGCCACCGCATTGACCACCGCGGCCACCTGGGGATCGCTGCGCCAGTCGCCGGCCGCGTCATGCCCGGCCCACAGCGTGCCGGCGGTGAGGTTCGGCACCAGCCGCTGCACGCAGGGCCAATCCGGATCGCCCGGAGGCCCCGCCCCGCCGAGCGCCAGCGCGAGCAGCGCCAGACCTGCGGCTTTGCACGTCCTCATTCCGGCCCGGCCTTCCGCGCCATCAGCCCGCGCCCCGGGTCATAGCCCGCGACCGCCGCCGCCATGAACGCCGCGGTGCAGCCGATGACAATGGCCGCCGACCCCCAATCCACCCGGCCATACAATGCGAAGCGGATCAATTCCGTCGCCGAGGTGAACGGGTTCAGCTGGCACACCCACCACAGGAACAGGCTGCTCTCCTTCACGCGCCACAGCGGGTACAGGGCGGAGGAGGCGAAGAACATCGGGAAGATCACGAAGTTCATGACGCCGGCGAAGTTCTCCAATTGCCGAATGAACGACGACATCACGAGGCCCAGCGCCCCCAGCATCAGGCCCGACAGGATCAGCGCCGGGAGCACGGCGAGGTAGCCGATGAGGGGCGGCTCGATCTCCCAGAACCAGGCGATGCCGAGGAACAGGTAAGCCTGCACGACCGCGACCGCGACGCCTGCCAGCAGCTTCGACAGCAGCAGGAACCAGCGCGGGAAGGGGCTGACCATCAGCGTCTTCATGCTGCCCATCTCGCGGTCATAGACCATCGACAGGCTGCTCTGCATCCCGTTGAACAGCTCGATCATGGCGATCAGGCCGGGCGCGATGTAGACCTCGTATGGAATATAGGTCTCATAGGGCGGGATGATCGAGACGCCCAGCACGAACCGGAACCCGGCGGCGAAGATCGCGAGCCACACCAGGGGCCGCACCAGCGCCGAGATGAAGCGCCCGCGCTGATGCACCCAGCGCAGGCCCTCCCGCCTGACGATGCCGGCCATGCAGCGGGCGTAGGCGGCGGGCGGCAGCGGGCGGAGCCTAGTTTGCAGCATGGGTCAGGTGCTCGAACGCGTCCTTGAGGGTCTGGGCGCCGGCTTGCGCCACGATGGCCGGGACCGGCCCGGCCGCCAGCACACGGCCCTTGTGCAGCACGACGACATGGGCGTCCTCGCCGGCCTCGTCGATCAGGTGGGTTGCCCACAGCACGGCGAGACCGCGCTCCCGGCACAGGCGGCGGACATGGCCCAGCAGGAAGCCGCGGCTTTCCATGTCCAGCCCGGCCGTCGGCTCGTCCAGCAGCAGCAGGGACGGCTCGTGCAGCAGCGCGCGCGCCAGCTCGACCCGGCGCTTCTGCCCGCCCGACAGCAGGCGCACCCGGTCGCGTGCGCGCTCCGCGAGGTTCACCCGGGCCAGCTCGTCCCGGATGCGCGGGGCGGCCGTGCGGCCGGCCATGCCATGCAGGGCGGCGTGGTATTCGAGGTTCTGCTGCACCGTGAGGTCGAGGTCCAGCGTCGGCTGCTGGAACACCACGCCCATGCGGGCCAGCGCCGCGGAGGCGTCGGCGCGGAACGGCTGGCCGAACACGGCGATGCCGCCCTGATGCGCGTGATACAGCCGGGTGATCAGCGCGAACAGCGTGGTCTTGCCGGCACCGTTCTGGCCGAGCAGGACCGTGAAGTCGCCGGGCCGGATGCGGAAGCCCACGCCATCCAGCACGCGGCGAGGCCCGAATTGATGGGTCAGTCCCTCGACCTCCAGGGCGGCGGGTTCATGCAGGACGCTGTCCGGCATTACGGCACCACCACCACGCCCCACGGCAACCGCCCGACCGGCACCGACTTGGTGACCCGGAGCGCGTCCACGTCGATGACCGACAGGTCGTTGCTGACCCCGTTGGTCGCATAGAGCCGCTTGGCGTCGAGCGAGAAGGCCAGGTTCCACACGCGCTGCCCCACGAGCAGGTACTTGCGGACCTCGTAGGTCCCGGTGTCCACGACGGCGATGCGGTTGGCCGGGCCGAGCGCCACGAAGGCGGTCTTGGCGTCCGGCGTGACCGCGATGCCGACCGGCTGCACGCTTTCCCTGGGCACGCCGGGGATGGCGAAGTCGATGGTATGGACGACCGTGTGGGAGCCGGCGTCCACAACCGACACGGTGCCGCCGACCTCCGCGCTGACCCAGACCTGCTTCCCGTCCGCGGTGAAGCGCGCGACCCGCGGGCGGCTGCCGACCAGCACGTTGGCGATGGGCTGCTGCGTCGCCGTGTCGATGAAATGCGCCATGCTGGTCGTTTCCGACGTGTTGACCAGCACGCGGCCGTCGGGGCTGATGCCCATGCCCTCCGGCTCCACGCCCACCGGGATCTCGGTCACCACCCGCCCGGCCTTCACATCGACGACGGACACCATGTTGTCGTTCTCGTTGGCGACATACAGCGTGGTGCCGTCGGGGCTGAGCGTCATCAGCTCCGGGTCCGGGCCGCTCGGCAGAATGCGGGTGACCGCGAGGGTCGCGAGGTCCAGCACCTCCACGTGGTCGCTGTCGCTCGTGCAGATGTAGACGCTGCGGCCATCATGGCTCGCGACGATGCCGCGGGGGCGCTCGCCGACCTTGATGGTCGCGGTGACGGCGAGCGTCGCGCCGTCGATCACCGTGATCGTGTTGTCCTTCTCGTTCGAGACGAGCAGCCGCTCGGCCCGCGCCGCCGGGGCGGCCAGCAGCAAAGCGAGAAAGGCGAGCTTCAAAGTTTGCATGTCGTCTCCGGCTGGTCGATGCCGAGCGTGTCGAGTTCGGACAGCTGGTGCAGGTAGCCCGGCTGCGGGCTGACGGAGACCAGGCTGCGCGTGTCGGCCAGCAGCACCGGCTGGCGCAGCTGCCCGTCCCAGGGGCGGAAGGTCAGGCGCGACCCCTTGAAGGCGGCCAACTCGAACTTCGGGCTGCGGAGATATGCGCCGATGGCCGCGGGATCGGCGCTGGCGCCGCGGCTCGCAGCCTCCCCCACCGCGCGGACGGCCATCCAGGCGCCGAAGTCATGCGTCGTCATCGGACGCCCGGCCAGCTTCTGGAACCGCGCCTGAAGCTGCGTCGCCCCCCATTGCTCGAACGGGCGCGCCCAGGCGGTGGGAACCAGGCCGTGCGTGCCGGCGATGGGCCGCGGGTCCGTCGTGCGGTAGGCGAGGTCGTCGCCGAACTCGTTCGCCGTGTCGGCCACCACGAGCACGTCGTAGGACAGCCCCTGGGTGAAGCGCGCGACCTCGGCGCCGATGCTGACGTGGCCGGTGTCGGTGCGCTGGGCGCCGGGTTCGAAGGTCCAGGGCTTGTCGGCGGCGATGCGCAGCTGGAACTTGCGGGCGGAGCGGCGCAGCGCGTCGGCATAGGCACGGTCGGCGTCGCCGGGTCCCTGCACCAGCAGCACGCTGCGCCAGCGCTTCACCGCCAGGAACTGCATCAGCGCGTCGGCCAGCATCGCCCGGCTCGGCAGCAGATGCAGCACCCGCGCCCGGCAGTCGGCGCCGCGCAGCCGGTCGTCCTCGGACGTCGCGTCGAGCAGGATGGCGTCGCGCGCCTCCGGCAGGTCCGCGACTTGCAGCAGCAGGGGCGCCGGCAGGTCGGTGACGATGACGCGCTCGCCGCCGGCCAGCATGGCGCGGGCGGCGGCCAGCACGGCGTCCGCGTCCGGCTGCACCGACTCGTGCAGGGCGAAGCTCTGGTTGAGGAACCGCCCGGTCGTCTGGTTGTCGGCCAGCGCCACGCGGGCGCCCTGCACCCCCTCCTCGGCCACCGGCGGGTCCAGCAGCGTCTGCGGCGTCACGCGCTTCGGCGCCAGGGCAAGGTACCCGATGCCCACGGCCACCGGCTCCGCAGCCATGGCGGGCGACGCCATGAGCAGCGTCAGCAGCAGCGCGATCGGACCGGGACGTGCCGGCATTGGTTTCCCCCAGGGGCCGCATTGCGCTCACGGCTCCGTAGAGTGTGGGCCGCGCACGCCGGCTTGTCAGCCCCTCCCGCGCAGGGCGCATGATTGACAAGCGGCGGCGTCGTGCGCGCATTGCTGCCAACGACACCGCCCAGGGAGGGGCCGCATGAACATTGGACGCCGCACGCTGCTGGTCACGCCGCTGGCAGCAATGCGCGCACGAAGATCGGAAGAGCACACGTCTGAA
>CAHJXG010000363.1 GCA_903644035.1 Rhodospirillales bacterium | reverse complement strand
CGCGCCGACGTGGCGCGGCAGCGGCGCGACTGGCCTGCGGCGGCCGAGGGGTTCGCCGTGGCCGAGCGGCTTGACCCCTCCCATGCCGAGTATGCCGCCAAGCGCCGCGCCGCCCTCATGCACCAGCGCGTCGGCGGCTGGCTCCGGCAGCAGCCGCAGCATGGGGACGCCTACGAGGTGGCGGTCGTCAACCTCGACCGCAACACGGAGCGTTATGCCTGGACCGAGCGCCTGTTCGGCCAGGGTCCCGTGCCGCTGCGCCGCGTGCCCGGCATCGAGGGCAGCCGCCTGCCGATCCCCGCCGTGCAGCGGCTGCGGGGCGATCCGGCGATGCGCGGCACGCTCGGATGCTTCCTGAGCCACGCCGCCGCCTGGGACAGCCTGGCGGCCCGGGGCTTCCCCCATCTGCTGGTCATCGAGGACGATGTGATCCCGTTGGCCGATCTGCCGGCCCGGCTCGGCCCGTTGGGATTGCCGCCGGGCTACGACATCTGCTTCGTGAACGATCGCCTTGAACCTACGCTGGATCCAGACGCGGTCATGCAGCCCAGCCTGCACCGCCTGGCAGACGTCCTGCGCGGCTTTCCGCCGGAGGACAACGCGCCCGGCGGCGACGGTTACCTGCTGAGCGCGCAAGGAGCGGCGAAGCTGCTGCGCTGGGTGGCGGAGGATGGCTTCGCCGGCGACCTCGACTGGCGGCTGCTGGCCTACGGCATGGACGAGGCCGCCATCGCCGCCCTGCCCCACCTTGCCTTCGCCCGGGACATGCTCGACCGGCTGCGGCATGGCATTCCCCGCGCGGACCGCCTGGACGCCTACGTGCTGCACCCCGCACTGATCCGCACCGTGGGGGTCAGCAGCGACCGGGAAGACGAGAACGGCGCGCATCCGCCTTGACCGAAGGGCCGCAAGGGCGCTTGCTTTGCAGAGGAAACAAGAGGTTGGCGTGACGGAACAGGTCGAATGCGTGGTGGTCGGCGCCGGCGTGGTGGGGCTGGCGGTCGCCCGCGCCCTGGCGCTGTCGGGCCGCGAGGTCTGGGTGCTGGAGGCCGCGGAGGGCATCGGCACCGGCACCTCGTCGCGCAACTCCGAGGTCGTGCACGCCGGCATCTACTACCCCGCCGGCAGCCTCAAGGCGCGCTTCTGCGTCCAGGGCAAGCACATGCTCTACGGCTACTGCGCCGAGCGCGGCATCCCGCACAGCCGGCTGGGCAAGCTGATCGTCGCCGCCGAACCCGGCGAGGTCCCGGTGCTCGACACTATCCGCGCCAAGGCCGCGCGCAACGGCGTCGACGACCTGGAATGGCTGGACGAGCCCGACGCGCGCCGGCTGGAACCCGCGCTGCGCGCCTCGGCCGCGTTGCTGTCGCCCAGCACCGGCATCGTGGACAGCCACGCCCTGATGCTCGGCTTCCAGGGCGACACCGAGAACGCCGGCGGCGCCGTCGTCTTCCATGCCCCCGTGCTGTCCGGCGCGGCGCTGCCGGGCGGCGGCTTCTCGCTGCAGATCGGCGGGGCGGAGCCGATGGAGCTGGCCTGCGAGGTCCTGGTGAACGCCGTCGGCCTGCATGCGCCCGACATCGCCCGGAGCATCGCCGGCATCCCGCCCGAGACCATCCCGCGCGCCTACTTCTGCAAAGGCAGCTACTACGCGCTGGCGGCTCGCGCCCCGTTCCGGCGCCTGATCTACCCGGTGCCGGAGGCGGCAGGCCTCGGCGTCCACCTGACCTTGGACCTCGGCGGCCAGGCCCGGTTCGGCCCGGATGTCCAATGGGTCGAGCGGGAGGAGTACGACGTCGACATCCGCCGGGCCGATGGGTTCTACGCGGCGATCCGCCGCTACTGGCCGGGCCTGCCGGATGGTGCGCTGACGCCGGGCTATGCGGGGATACGGCCCAAGATCAGCGGACCCGACGACCCCGCCGCCGATTTCGTCATCTCCGGCCCGGCGCAGCATGGGCTGGGCGGCCTGGTGAGCCTGTTCGGGATCGAAAGCCCCGGCCTCACCTCCGCCATGGCGATCGCCGGGCATGTCGAGGGTGTGGTCAACCAGCGCAACGCGCCCTAACGTGCCCGCCAAGACGTATGGGAGAGAAGCGATGCGGATCATGCTGGCCGGCTTGCTGGCCGTGATGGCGTGGGCAGCGCCGGCGCGCGCCGACCTCGCGCTCTCCTCGAACGACGCGCACACCGTCCTGGACAACGGCGTCCAGGTCGCGCCGCCGGAAGCGGCGGCCGACACGCTGAGCGTCATCGACCTGGCAGCGTCCCCGCCCGGCATCCTCGCCACCCTCGGCGTGCCCGGCAGCGTCGTCGGGCCGCCCATGGCGGTTGCGGTCGCGAAGGACGAGAGCTTTGCCATCGTCACCTCGGCCACCAAGGCCAACCCCGCCGGCCCGGCCGGCATCAGCCCGGACAGCCAGGTGTCGGTCATCGACCTGACGGCGAAGCCGCCGCAGGTGGTGCAGACGCTGCAGGCGGAGGCCGGCGCCGCCACGGTCCGCATCGCGCCGGACGGCACGCTGGCGCTGGTGGCCAACCGGTTCGCCGGCACGCTGTCGGTGTTCACCATCGCTGACCGCCGCCTGACGCCCGCCGGGACGCTGATGATCGGCCCGAGGTCGATGCCCAGCGGGATCGCCTTCACCGCCGATGGCAAGGCCGCGCTGGTCACGCGCAACGGCGACCACATGGTGCAGGTGCTGGACATCGACGGCGCGAAGGTCACGCTGGGCGCCCGGCAGATCACCACCGGGGTGGCGCCCTACACCATCGACGTGACGGCCGACGGCACGATGGCGGCGGTCGGCAACATGGGCCGCGGCGACGGCGACGCCGACACCGTGAGCCTGATCGACCTGACCGCCCAACCCTTCCGCACCGTGCAGACGATCTCGGTCGGCCTCTCGCCCGAGGGGCTGAAGTGGTCGCCGGACGGCAAGGTCCTGGGGGTCGCGACGCAGGAGGGCACGACGAAGCCGGCCGGCAACCCGTTCCGCCATGACCGGGGCCGGCTGGCCATGTATGCGCTGGCCGACAAGCAGTTGAAGCCGCTCGCCGAGGCGCCGGTCGGCCGCTGGTCGCAGGGCATCGCGTTCTCCCGCGACGGCCGGACCGTCCTGGTGCAAAACATGGTGGAGCGCACGATCCAGGTGTTCCGCTGGGACGGCGCCAAGCTCTGGCCCGGCACGTCGCTGGACATCGGCGCCGGCCCGGCGGCCATCGCGACGGCGTGGCCGTGAGCGCACGCAGCCGGCCCCGTCGCGCTAAGCGGCCGCCGCGTCGGCGATGAAGAAGCTGGCGGTGGTGCTGCCGTTCCACTCCTCCGCCCGCAGGTGCCCGGCCAGATGCAGCGGCGCGCCCCGGGCCAGCAGCCCCTCCGCCAAGGCCCCGTCCCGCGCCCGGAACAGCAGCGCCTTCAGGCGCGGGCCGCCGCCCTCCCCCTGCACATAGGCGCGGATGGTCGCACCCTCCTTGCCGATCCGGTCGGCGCGGACCACCTGGGCGCGCGGAAGCACGAAGACCGGCTCCTCGTTGCAGTTTCCATAAGGCGAGAGCCGGGCAAGCTGCTGGGCGAGATCGACGGTGGCGCCGGACACCGCGAGCGTGCCCTCCACCGGCAGGTCGGCGACGCGGGGCAGCGCCGCCGCATGCGCCAGGCGCTCGTTCAGGAACGCGTGGAGCGCCGGCACGTCGCGCTCATGCAGCGCGAACCCCGCCGCCATCGCGTGCCCGCCGCCGGTCACCAGCAGCCC
>CAHJXG010000362.1 GCA_903644035.1 Rhodospirillales bacterium | reverse complement strand
AAACAATCATGGCAAAACCTCCTGCAGACGCCCGGCGCGATGAAAACGCGCCCGGTGCGTTGCATTATTTGATATTGTGCCGTCTCTGGCGCTTGGCAATGCCGGCCGTGCCATGCGCCCTGCCTTGACCCCCCATGTCCGGCACCGTATCCCCGCCACAACCGGAGGTTTCCATGAACACGATGCACGCCGTGCTGATCGCCGTCCTCCAGGGGGCGACGGAGCTGTTTCCCGTCAGCAGCCTGGGTCACGCGGTCGTCCTGCCGGCGCTCGTCGACTGGGCGATCAACCAGCGGTCGCCGGAGTTCCTGCCCTTCCTGGTCCTGCTGCATCTCGGCACCGCGGTGGCGCTGCTGGCCTATTTCTGGCGGGATTGGCTGGCGCTGGGCTTGGGCGTGCTCGGCCTCTCGGGGGCGGAGCGCACGCAGGAGAGCCGGCGCGTCTTCATGCTGATCGTCATCGCGACCATCCCGGCCGTCATCGTCGGCTTCACCCTGGAGAAACTCGTGCGCGGCCTGTTCGGCTCCCCGGTGGTGGCGGCGTCGTTCCTGATCGTCAACGGCGTCATGCTGCTCCTGGCGGAGCGGCTGCGGACCCGGGTGGTCGATGCCCGGCCGATGGCGACCCTGGGGGTCATGGACGCCCTGGTGATCGGGGTCTGGCAGTGCCTCGCGCTGATCCCGGGCATCTCGCGTTCGGGTGCGACCATCGTCGGCGGGCTGCTGCGCGGCGTGGACCACGAGGGCTCGGCGCATTTCTCCTTCCTGATCGCGACGCCGATCATCATCGGGGCGACCGTGCTGGAGGTGCCGCATCTGCTGCACGAGTCCGTGCCGCCCGGCGTGTTCCAGACCGCGGCGCTCGCCGCCGTGGTCGCGGGCATCGTCGCCTGGCTCAGCACGGCGTTCCTGATGCGCTACTTCCGGCAGCACGAGCAGGTGGGGCTGAACCCGTTCGGCATCTACTGCATCGCCTTCGGCGCCGTGTCGCTCGCCGTGATCCTGACCTGACCGCCGGGGGCGCGGCCGGCCCCCGCCCGTTCTTGCCGCGCGTGCGATCCGACTGTATCGGAGGGTGAGCCAAAGGCCTGGCCAGGCCTTGCTCGTCTCCATGGAGGGTTCAGGATGGGTCCGCAGATCGGTGACTACCCCGACGTTCCCGCCTTCATCTACGGCATCACCCGCGAGATCTGGGAAGATCGCGGCATCGGCGGCAAGCTGGAGAAGTACTACGCCGCCGACTGCCTGGTGCGCGCCGCGACCGGCCTCACGGCGGACAACAGCGGCGTCACCGCGCAGACCATGCAGACCCTGCACCAGTTCCCCGACCGGCAGCTGGTGGGCGAGGACGTGATCTGGGCCGATGGCGGCGACGGCTCCTTCCTGTCGTCGCACCGCCTGGTGTCCGTCATGCGCCACCAGGGCGGCGGCAGCTACGGCCGGGCGACCGGGCGGCTGGTGAAGTCCCGCATCATCGCCGACTGCTGGGTCACGAACGAGCAGGTGACGGAGGAATGGCTGGTCCGCGACCAGGCGAACTTCGCCCGCTGCCTCGGCCTCGACCCGCGGGACCTGGCACGGCAGATGGTGGCGCACGACCTCCGCATGTCGGGCGAGGTCGGCTTCTTCCTGCCGGAGCACGACCTGCCGGGCCGCTACCGCCCGGTGGTGCAGGAGGGGGCGGAGATCGAGCTGTATTGCGACGGCTACGAGCGCATCTGGGGCCAGAAGGACACCTCGGCGATCCGCGACCTGTATTTCCACGGCGCGAGCCTCGCGGCCCCCGGCGGCGAGACCTTCCATGGCCACGGCGACATCGACCGCTTCTACCTCGGCTACCTCGCGAGCTTCCCCGACGCGGTGCTCACCATCGAGAGCGCCACGGCCAACCACGACCCTGGCCAGGCGCCGCGCGTGGCGCTCCGCTGGTCACTCCGCGGCACGCACTCGGGCTTCGGCCATTTCGGCGAACCGACGGGCGCCCCGGTCTATGTCATGGGCCTCAGCCACGCGCAGGTCGTGGGCGGCCGCATCCAGCAGGAATGGCTGCTGACGGACGAGGTGGTGATCTGGAAGCAGATCGAGGCGCACCTCGAAAGCCGCGCCGGGGCGAGGTAGCGGACGCGCGGACCCTAGCCGGCCGTCTCCGCCAGGTTGAACTCCGCCAGCACGGTGTCGGCGGTGAACTCCGCGCTGTGCCAGGCGCCGGGCGCGAAGCGTATGACGGTGCCGGGATGCAGCGGCACGCTGCCGGCCTCGCATTGCAGCCGGCCGGCGCCGCTCATCACCAGCAGGAACTGCTCGTGCGGGTGGCTGTGCCGGGTGGCGACATGCCCGGCCTTGACGTGCACCTGCCGCAGGGTGGCGCCGGCGCCGGGCAGCGCATCCGGGGGTGGGCCGGAGAGGTCCCACTGTGCGAAGGCGACGGGATCCATGGGGTTCTCCAGGCGAAATGGGCGCAAGGGCCGGGCGCCCGGCTCGGGCGGAACGACTAAGCCAAGCCGGCTTGCCGATCAACACGCCGATCTCCACCGGGAGGCCCAGCCCCGGTGAGGACCGTGCTGCTGGTGGGGGCCGGGCACGCCCATGTGGCGGTGCTGCGCCGCTTCGGCCTGCGCCCGCTGCCCGGCGTGCGGCTGGCGCTGCTGACCCGGGAGGCGGGCACCCCCTACTCCGGCATGTTGCCCGGCGTCGTGGCCGGGCACTACGGCGTCGGTGACGCGCATATCGACGTCGGGCGGCTCGCCCGCTTCGCCGATGCGCAGCTGCATCTGGGGGAGGCGTCCGGCATCGACCTCGCGGGCCGCCGCGTGCTGTGCCGCGATGGCCCGCCCATGCCGTTCGACGTGCTGTCGCTCGACATCGGCTCCCGCCCCAACACCGGCGGCGTGCCCGGCGCCGCGGCCCACGCCATCCCCGCCAAGCCCATCGACGGCTTCCTCGCGCGGTTCGCGGCGGTGCGGGCGCGGGTGCGGGCGGGGCGGTCGCGTCATATCCTGCTGGTCGGCGGCGGC
>CAHJXG010000361.1 GCA_903644035.1 Rhodospirillales bacterium | reverse complement strand
CGATGAGCTGGCCCTCCCGGTCGCAGTCGGTCGCGAGCCACACCCGCCGGGCACCCCGCAGCGCGTCGCGGATGGCCTTCAGCTTGGCCGCCTTGTTGCCCCCCGTGGCCGGGCGGGTGCCGTAGAGCGCGTCCGGCCGCAGCAGCACGGCCGTCCAGCGCTTCCAGGCGGGCACGACGTCCTCAGGCTCCTGCAGGTCGAACAGGTGGCCCTCGGCCGGCAGCACGGCGCCGTAGCGGCTGCCCACCGCCGCGCGCACGTCCTTGGCCTGGCTGGTCTTCTCCGTAATGACAAGCTGCTTGGTCATGGTGGATGACGATGTTCGTGCTACGTTCTTCGCGGCTTCTATGCCAGCGGGGAAGGGCTGGCAACTCGGATCATATAGGCCGATCAATGATGCGTCCGGGCGCCGCATTTACGCGTGCGGAGCGGCGGGTGTGCGCCCATTCCAGTCGTTCAGGCGCTCGGGCCAGCTTCTCCATAGCGGACGGTCTGCCACCAATGCTGGCGGCCGGAGCTCACTCACCCAGCTGCGCCTTGCTCCGGTCCGTGCGCCATCACCCTCACGGGCCTCTCGCGAAGACGAGCAGTCCGTTCGGGGGGATCGTCAGCGCGGCGAATGCCGGCAGTCCGTGCAAGGGCGGCCCGTCCGCGTCGACTGCGCCGCCGTTGCCCGCGACGGCCGGGTTGACCCAGTTGTCCTAGGCGTCGCTGTTGAACACTTCCAGCCACCGGCCCCGCCGGGGAAGCCCGTTTCGTAACTGTGCCAGGTCGTCTCGCTCAAGCTGCACACGACGACCACGTCCAGCCCGGCATCCGTCTGTATTGAACCGCGCCAAGTACTTTGCGGCATAGTCGAAGATGTAATAATCGTCTCGGTGTTAGAAGAAGTCCGATATGGCAGAAGGTCCTGGCGACGCAGGTGTCATGTAGGGTCGGGTTGCAGTGGACGGCCTAGGCTGCCAGGGCCTTTAGACCGGCGATGGACGGGCTGAAGAAGTACTCGCCGCCGGTTGCAGTCACGAACTTTGGAACGTTTTGCAGGGCTTTGTTGCTGTCCCAGATTGCCCCGCGGACGGCTGCCTGGCCGATGATCAGGTCGATTCCGGGGTGGTCTGGCATGGTGCCGTCAAGACCTGCGACATAGGGCGGCTCGAAGGGAATGCCGTCCGCATTCGCCCAGAATGTCTGGATGAACTGGAACTTGTCCACGATCGAGCTCTGGTAGCAGACGAAGAGGAGGCCCTGGTCGCCACCAGTCGCATTGGTGTGGTCGAAAGCGATCCCTGCCCGTAGGATACGCTTCTGCTCGGCGCTGCCCGGCCCGTCCTGGACATCGCTCCGGGGGTAGACGCGACGAATATGCGCGTTGAACGGGCAACGTGTCTGGGCAACCTTCTGCACCCCGAACTCGAAGTCGTTGTTCTCCGCGAAGTGGTCCTCGTCATGCGCCGGGTTGGGCCGCAGCGGGTCGCGGGCGAGCGGGCTTCCGTCCTTCCAGCGGCCGACCATCTTCGCCGCGAATGCGTCGGGAGAGTCGGCGAACCCCTTGAAGTGCTTCTGCGTGTAGGCATCGAAGCCTGCGACATCCTGACGCAGGCGCCGGAACACCAGGTAGGACCCGTTCTTCATCCAGGGCTGCGGCGGTGTCGCCTTCCCCCCGACTTCCCGGTCGTACGGACCGAGCACGAAATCCCCCAAGGCCACGATGTCCTGCCCCGGTTGGCTTTGGTCGTGGTCGGCAACAGACTTGTGCAAGCCATCCACGGCAGGCTGCGACACGCCATCGGCAAAGCCGAACACCTCGTGTCCAGGCTCGGCCCGGTTCAGGCTGCCGACCTCGCGGCCAACTTCGGCCATCCCGCTGGGCTGGAATTGTCCGAGCAGGGCGGATGCCGCATTCAGTGCCTCGGTCTCGGCGTGGTCGATGTTCTTGTCCCAGAGCGCGACCATGAACACGCCATCAATCTTCCGGCCCCTGTAAATGGTCGCCCAGTCCCCGACGCTGTCCCCCAGCTGAGCTGCGCCGACCTCCATACCTACCTCGAACGACGGATCGGCGCCCGCATGCGACAGGCCAAGCTTGCCGACGCCTCGCGCCGAGAATGCGACGTTGATCTTGAGCACCGTCGCGAGATCGGCGGAGCTGAATGGCTGGCCGGCGCTCTTGGCGTTCGCCGCGGCCTCGTACTTCCGTGTCAGTTCCGTCGTGGCGATCTTCGGCACCAGCTGCTTCAGGTCCTTCTTGAACTGGGCCGCGTCCTTGATTGTGAAGAACACGAAGATCTCCGCTGCCTTCTGCAGCCCGACCAGCACGTCGCCCTGAATGTCGGCCTCGTCGATGGTGGGGTGGTCCAAGAGGATCTGCTTCGGCATTCCCGGGCCCTTCCGCGATTTGTCTGGCAGAAGATTGGCCGGTGTTGCAACTAAAGTCTAGCCGGTGCGGCGTAACACCTGTGGCAATTGGCGCAGCGCGGTAAGCCACGATCAACAGCACGGCCGGAGCTTGCTTCAGCGAGGAGCATTGGTACAGTATTGGTTTAGCGCAATGGGCCGTCCTGCAGGTCGGGCGACACCCGCTTCCCGACTCTGCCTGCCTCACAGCCGACAGTCCGGTTCCGGCCAGACCAAGCCATAGACGGGAGGTCTGGCCATCGCGTTCGCGGTTCCGGAGCAGGTCAGCAGAGACTCACTCTGTCTCGCCAATGAGGCTGACTGCACAAACTTGAGCGCTCGCGTTCCGCACCGGCCGGTGCGGAACACGAACTTGGCCCCCTGTTCGTCAACGGGTTGCACGTTCTGCAAGAGAGGGCGTTCAGCGCCGGCTGTTCGAGGCGATGCGCGGATCTCTGGTCTGCGGACCAGGACGACCTCGGGCTGATGTCCATATGTGATGGGTAGGAACTCACGACTGACCACGTTGTCCCGTTCCGGGCTGCACGGGAGGTCAGGGGATCAACCCAGTTGCCGTATAGGCGCACATGCAATAGTGTGTTGGCGTCTACACAAGGATTGCTATGCCTCTCAACATCCGCAGCGAACAGGTCAACCAGCTCGCGCAAACGCTGGCAGAGCGCACCCGCATGAGCAAGACCGACGCCGTGCGGAACGCGTTGGAGAACGAGCTGCGCTGCCTCGACGGCAAGACGCCGCTTCGGGAACGGCTGCGTCCCCTGCAGGCCCGGGTGCTGGCCCGTCACGCGACCGGACATGAAGCGGACAAGGCCTTCTACGACGAGCTCAGCGGCCAGAGCTGATGTTCGTCGATGCGTCTGTCATCGTGGCCGTGCTGACAAGGGAGCCGGATGCGGACGGGTTGGCGAATACCCTGGACGCCGCGCGCGCTCCGATCACGTCGGCGGTTGCAATGTTCGAGGCGACGCTAGGTGTATGCCGCAAGCGGCACGCGAGCGTGGCGGAGGCGCAGGCCGATGTGGAGGAGTTCCTGGCCATGGCCGGCGTGCGGATCGTCTCGATCACGGCCAGGGAGGCGGAGGCGGCGCTGGACGCCTTCTCGCGCTACGGCAAGGGACGCGGCCATCCCGCCCAGCTCAACATGGGGGACTGCTTCGCTTACGCGGTGGCCAAGACCTACCGGACGGCCCTGCTGTTCAAGGGCGACGACTTCAGCAAGACCGATGTTCAATCGGCACATCAGGAGGGGTAGGCCCTGGCAGGAGACGACGTGAGACGATTGAGCTGTTCAGTCCCGGCTTGTCGTCAGCCGCGCCTGCTGGCCTTGAATCACGCCCATGCGGCCAGATAGCTTGGGGTGTTATGATCCGAAACGTCCGTTTCAGACTCATACACCCAGCATGCGTGACCCTTGAGACTTTCGGCGTCACCTACATGCGCGCGTTTTCTGGTGGAGAGGTGCTGTATGGTGCAGCAGCTTGGCTAGAATTCCGCCCTTAAAACGATAAACCCTTCCCAAGCTGACCAAGTAAGTCCGATCGATACTGGCCACCACAGACATAGCTAGGCAGCTGTTGAAGGCGGAGCCGCGGTTTGGCTCCTCTTCCGTCGCCGTGGGAGGAGGAAAGAGCCGATATGACCAACCACAGATCCTGTATTGCTCTAGTGCTGACGTTCGGCCAAGCATTACGGCACCATCGTGCACCGCGTCGTTCAGTGCGAGCGCCGCCGATAGGTGATCGACAAACGAATCATCGAGCTCCTGCCCAGTCTCCGGCTCAGGGAACCGCAACATGGCCGCGCAACTCGACGGCCGGTCTGCACCTGTGTAGAGACAGGCGATCGTAGGACCGCGTCCGGTTTGCCGCTCGGCGACCCTGGCGAAGATACGATCCGTTTTATCCATCAAGCCCTGCTGCTGCTTTAGCACGGCCGTCGCTCACCGGACTCATGCTGCACCTCCTACCCATCAGATGGTTCGCTCGCGCAGTTTTCGTATGTATCGCCTTCGTGGTGTTAGCAGCGTTGTACGCAGGCGCAGTTGGCACAGGGGACGCCCTGAACGACGCCAAATGGATCATGCGTTGGTCCTCCACAGCGGCAATGATCCTCATGACAGCGCCTTACGCGGCCTGGCGCTGGCTGCCCAGTCTACAACGGGTCACTTTTCCATACCTCGGTGGTGAATGGCACGGCGAACTTCAATACGAGGGTCTGAAGGGCAAAGGAAGCCGGACGGTCCGCCTCACTGTGAATCATACGTTCTTGCGGATCGTACTCATCCTAGATAGTGATGAGTCAACCTCCCGGACCCTGGTGGTCCATGCGGAACGCGATAGCGGGATCAATCGTGACAGGCTCTACTATGTTTTCCTCAACGAACGGAAAGAGGGCGTCGCCGGCGCTGGCGACCGATATCGAGGTCTGGCGGTCTTGCGAGTGGAGATATCCGGATCGCCGACGCTGCACGGCGACTACTTCACTGAGCAGCGGGGGATAGGCAAGCTCTATTTAGAGCAGCATCATCGTCATCCTTGGTGGGCATTATGGAAGTAAGTGACAAATGGATCTTGCCCTGAGCAAGGCTATCATCTTTGACGCCCCCAACCCGCATCTACACGCAGATAGCGCTGACAGCGCTGACAGCGCTGTTCGCGCACAACGGACACGCCGGCTCGGCGATCAAGCGCCACCAATTGGTCAAACATTTCCGGCACCTAAGTTGAGATAGCGGCCTCACACCGAGACGGTTATCCTTCACCTCAGACATTCTAATTTCGTTGTCCGAGCAGGTTGTAAGTAGGGTGCACCGCTCCCACGTGATTTGGTGCTAATGCAAACTGGTCTTGGCGACCGTCGAGGATGATGGAACACGAATATGCATTGATGGGAGGCATGAACCGGTCGAAAGTCGGTCGCTATATCAGCATCGCTGCCGCTTCGATTTCCAGTGTGGTTGTGTTGTTCTTGCTATCAGCTGTTGACATTGCCAAAAATTACGGCCTCCCGGTCAATCTACCTCCAGTGGTACTATCGTTTTTTGGTGCAGGAACGGTGTTCCTTGGCATTTATTGGCTATTTGATCGCTACATCTGGAAATGGCCCAAGCTATCAGCCGCACTAAAGGTTCCGGACCTCAGCGGTGAGTGGCGCTGTGAAGGTCAGACTATCAACTCAGATAAATCGAAGGGATACGTGTGGAATGGCAAGGTGACAATCGCCCAGACTTGGGATCGCATACGAGTGCATCTGGCGACTCAGAAGTCCTCATCTGATAGCATCTCTGCGGCGATCTTGCATGACGAGATTGATGGGTATCGTTTGCTCTACCACTATCGGAACAATCCAGGCATCGGAGCCGAAGCCGATCTGGCAGGCCATCTCGGCTTTTCGGAGCTCGTATTTAACAAGCAGCTCACGGGCGCCCAAGGCGAGTACTTCAATGGGCATGGTCGATATACCTTTGGTACGATGAAGCTGACGAGAGTCTGATGGCACGTGATATCAACATCCGCCTCAGGCAGCTTGAAACCCGTCGTAAGGGAACCGACCACCTCAACCGTATGGCGATGGATTCGCAACGGGAGGTGCTTGCCAAAAGCTTGATGACAGAGAGTTGGGAGAAGCGGCAGGGCAATAAGCCCTTCACGCGATATGCGATTGGTTCAATGCAAGAAGTTGGACCTGATTACACAAGGATCAGCTTAGAAACCGCTCGTCGTGTTGGTGCTCAACTGAATCAAGGCTTAAGCGGCGGAGGCTACTCCGTCGATTTTCGTTTGCAGGGATCGGTGCCACTCAATGTGCATATTCGTGGGGTGAGCGATGTTGACCTACTGAATTTGGATACGAGCTTCCGCACCTATGATGCGGCGGGGGCATGGAGCAGGAGAGGTCTTTACACAAGCCCCACAAGCCAAACGTCACTCGGGGTTCTTACCTCTCTCCGGAAAGAGGCTGAGAAGATTCTCAAAGCCAAATACCCGGCGGCGGATGTGGACTGCACGGGCGGCAAGGCTATCAACATCTCCGGCGGCTCACTGGCGCGACCGGTCGATGTCGTCGTGTCTCATTGGCATGATTGCACCGATTATCAGCAATCCGAACAAGAGCACGATCGCGGGGTGACGATCCTAGACAAGAAGGTCCCGACGACCATTGCCAACCTTCCTTTCCTGCACATCAAACGTCTCACTGATCGCGACATTAGCGTAGCTGGAGGATTGAAGAAGGCGATCCGTCTCTGCAAGAACGTTCGCAGCGACGCTGAGAAGGACATTGCGCTGCCTAGTTTCGACATTGCCGCCCTTATGTATCACGCGGACCAGAACGTTCTCCGCGCCGGGTGTGTGTATGAGTTAGCAATACTGGCAGAGGCCCAACGGTTTTTTGATTATCTTCATCACAATAAGGAATACGCGAAAAGCTTGGTGGTTCCGGATGGGTCTCGTAAGGTGCTGAACACACCCGAGAAGGTGGCGGCTGTAACGAACCTCTCGATTGAATTGGATGATCTGCTCCTTAATGTGGCAAAGGAGCAGAGGTCTCCTCTCACGCCTCGATATAGTCTATCAGACGATCGCGCAGCTGTATCATCAGTTTATATCCCTGCTGCGCCTCAGTAAGTGGCAAAGAAGCTCGCTGCTTTCTCGGGATTGTAACCCCGGCGGTTGTAGAGCTTGGTGGTAGACGGATCGCGATGCCCGGCCGCCTTCTGCACGTCCTCCAATTGCGCCCCGTTCTCCAGCGCCGTGATGATGAACGTCGCCCGCATGGAATGCGCCGAGTAGCCGCACGCGAGGCCGATGCCGGCGGCATATTTGCGGACCAGCCGGTCGATCGTGTCCGGATCGAGCCGGCCCGCCGGGTCGTGCGGCTTGCGGTTGCCGCGCAGCGGCCGGAACAGCGGCGCGTCGTGCTCGGCCCCGTGCCCGGCCTGGTCGAGATAGGCACGTATGCGGGTAGCCGCCTGGGGATTGATGGCGAGAGCATCGCGCCGACCGCCTTTGCGGGTCAGGCGCAGCGCGTCGAAGCCTCGGTTCTGATGCAGGTCGTCCACCTTCAAGGCGGCAATCTCGGCGCGGCGCAATCCCACTTGTAAGCGCACGGCCAGGATGGCGCGATCGCGCAACCCGGCAACCGTGTCGGCGGGGGGCGTATCCAGCAACCGGCGAGCCTGTGCTTTGGAGAAGGCGGCGGTGCTGCTTTCCTCACGGTTGATCGTGGGCCGCTGCACGTCCACAACTGGATTGCGGTTGGCCGCCCCATGCCGGACCAGGTGCTTGAATAGGCTGGACAGCGCCGCCAGCCGGCGCCGCACCGTCGAGGCCGCGGCGCCGTCCTGCTCGCGCATAATGCGCTCCCACGCGATCACCGCGCGATGGTCCACCTGGCGGAGTTGCTCGGGGCTGGTGAGGCCAAGGGTGCGCATGAAGTGCGCCACGTCCTGCTGGTAGACGCGGCGGGTGCGGGGGTTCTTCTGGTTGGCGAGCCAGACTTCTTCCTCGGGGATCACCCCCAGGGCGGCGAGGCTGGCGAGCTGGCCGAGGCGGGTGGCGGGAGCGGGAAGGGCGGCGTCGGTCATGGCCGGGACCCTAGCACCAGTGCCAGCAATCAGCACGTGATACACCGGATGATCACGTGCTGATCGGTGGCCAGCGGGCGCGGTGCGGAATGGCGCCGTTGGAACGACACGGGCGCGTGTGACAGGGTGCCGCGACGGGAGGGGCCAGCATGGCGGGCGCATCGGACATGGACGTTCTGAGGCTGACGGGCGAAGATCATCTCTGCCCATGTCGGCAACAACCAGGTCACGGTCGCAG
>CAHJXG010000360.1 GCA_903644035.1 Rhodospirillales bacterium | reverse complement strand
GGGCGGCGCCGAGGCGTCCAACCCGGCTCCGACGTCGCCAACCTCGTCCGACCCCGGCTCGGTCCCGGCCGACCCGGGCCACGCGGCATCTGAGGGTACAACACCGTTCGACTCGACGCGCACGTCACCTGGCAGCGCCACAGCCCTCGATCCGGCTTCGACAGCACCCGCCTCCTCAGACGCATCGCATGGGGTGTCCAGCAACGCAGCCACCGCCGACCCGAGCATGGCGCCACCAGCCCAGCCCGATCACGGCTTAACCTCGCCTGACCCGGCTCACGCGGCAACCGACACCCTCAGAGTGTCTGATCCAGGCCCGGTCCTGCCCGACCCGGCGCCCGGCGGTGAGATCTCTACCAATCCAGTTTTCGTGTCGTCCGCTCCTGCTGACCCGTCACACGCGGCAGTTGATGCCTCGTCGACGTCCGAACTCGGTTCGGCGTTGCCCGCCTCGACCAACCCGGCACACACGGCATCCGTCTCTGCGCACGCCGCGGCAGGCACGGTGGCGGCAACCGATCCAGACCTGATGTCTCCCGCCTTCTCCGATCCACCGTATGCAGGAGTCGGTGGGGTCGCGGCGCTCGAACCTGGTCCAGCGTCGTCCGCACCGTCAACCCCTACCCCGGCGTCGCAGCCTCCAGTCGATCCGGCGCACACGGCGCCTTGCCCCCTAGACTCCACCCCGTCCCCAAACACGGTCGGCTCAGGGCAAGTCACCGGACAGGTGTCAACCTTCGACCCTCAATCGGGCGCTGGCGATGCCAGCCCCCACATGCTTGCGAGCACGCCACGACCGAACCTGTCAGAGCTCGATCATTCGCCTGACAGCCAAGTCACATCTCAGGCAAATCCTGAGGGCGTTGAAGACCTAAGATCACGGTTGGTTGTTATCTCGAACCCGTCAACGGAAGAGGACGCTTCAAGTATCTCAGGGCAGCATGAATTCGAAACCCGCGGCTTCGCTGATCACCGGCTGGCGCTTATCGACTACGTATTGGATGGCCAGGGAAAGATCCACCAATCACCGGACACTGTTTACAGCGTTGGCTATGAAGTCACGTATGAATTGCCGGGTCATGGCGTTCCGGTGGAACTCGCATCCAGCCTGATCGACTTTGTGACAAAGCTGAACGCGGACGCGCATGATGGTCCAAACGCTGCATCCTCTCACGAACCGTCAGGTCTCAGCCACGTGCCAGACCTCCATGATGCACAAACAATTTTGAGTGACCACATACCAACCGTACCTGGGCAAGACCATGCGCAGGACCCCGGGATCCACCATGCGGACTTGTCCAAGCACGTGAGCTTCGAGGATTTTGCGACAGTTCATCATTTCGACATCCATAACGGTTAGCGTTACAGGAAGTCGATCTTTTCTTCTTATCGACCGCTTTCTGTCCATTTCCTAAATGTCAGTAGGACGAATGCCCTCATTCCTTGCGAGGTTGACGCTCTGTGTACCGAGTGGCCAGGCCCCTTTGTTCCAAGGAGTTGTGTCTGCCCTTGTTCTCGGGGGTTTCTTCAACATCATGCAGTTGGCGTTGCCTCTCTACAGCATGCAGGTGTTTGATCGTGTGGTGCCAACTGGTCATCTGGCCACCCTCGCGTCGCTTATGATCGTCATGCTTGGATTGAGCTGCTGCTCGTTCGCGGTGGATGCCGCCCGATCGATGCTTATGGCGCGTCTGGCTTGCAGGGTTGACAAAGATCTTCACACGAAGGGTGTGAGTTCCGTTTTCGGCCATGACAACTTGGACACCAGCATCCTTGCAGATATCGCAGTCGTACGGGGCTTTGTTGCCGGTCCGCTTGCCACGGCGATCATGGATGCTCCCTGGGCTTTGGTGTTTCTTGTGGCAGTGTTCGGACTGCACGCGGCTCTAGGCTGGATGACACTTGTCGCCACGGTGGTCATGGTGGCTTGGGCGTGCCTCGGCCACGCTGTCACTTGCACACGCCGAGCAGAAGCTTTGTCCTGGAACGTTGCAGAGGGCGCTCTTCTGCAATCAGCCCAAGCCGACTGGCAAGTCACGCGGGCAATGGGGCTGAAGCGCAGCTACATGACGCGGTTCGACAATGCCCATCGCATGGCAGCTCATCTCCTGATCACCACTGAGAACCGGCAGGCATGGGTTGACGCCGGCGCAAGAGCGTTGCGGAACCTCTTCCAGATCTCCATCCTGACGATTGCTGCGTACCTGGCCGTCGACCAGCGCGTGCAAGCAGGCGCAATTGTTGCAAGCTCGATGCTGTTCAGTCGGGCCTTGGCACCGGTCGAACGTTTAAGCATGAGCTTTCCCGCGATCATCAAGCTGGTCGCGACATTCAAGCGGGTTCGTCAGTTGCGGTCAGTCAGCTCGGCAGCGCGTCGTGTTTCCCTTCCCCCGATCAGGGGAGAGGTGCGTTTCGATGGAGTTTCAGTGATGGCGACCGGTCGGTCGAAGCCCTTGCTGAACAACGTCAGCTTTGGCCTTGATGCTGGCGCGGTTCTGGTTATCGTCGGGCAGGAAAGCGCCGGCAAGTCCACGCTGGCACGGGTACTCTGTGGCGCACTCACGCCCACACGCGGTCAGGTCCGGGTCGATGGAACCAATCTGCCGGACTTCGACCCGGACAAGTTGGGTCCTCAGATCGGGTACGTGCCGGAGGCCGTCCGCCTGGAAGCCGGCACGGTGGCGTCGATCATCGCTCGGAACGGCGTGCCGGATGACGACGCGATCATCGCCGCAGCTCAGATGGCAGGCGCGCACGAATTGATCCAGCAGCTCGAGCGGGGTTACCAAACCATTGTTCGGCCTAACGATCACGAGATGTCCGCCGGACAGAGGCAGCGATTGGCGCTCGCCAGGGCGCTCTATGGAAGTCCGGCGATCGTCGTTCTGGATGAGCCTACGGCGCACCTGGATGACGTCGGCGAGGCGTTGGTCGTGGACGTGGTCGGGCGGCTCAAGAAAAGGGGAGCCACCGTGGTGATCATTTCCCGGCTGCCAAGCCTGGTTCACTTGGCTGACCGCCTGATCATGCTTGAGAGCGGGCAAGTCCGGCTCAACGCGGACCAGTCGAGAATCCAGTCTCTTGTAGGCCCGAAACTCGCTGCAAGTCGGACCGCATAGGGATGCAGGACGTCCACAACAACCTGCAAGCGGCCACCTTCCCATCACTTGCATCCTGCGACTACCCGACCGCATCGCTGCGGCCGCCTATCCTGCTTGGCTTCGGTGCGATACTGTTTCTCTTTGCGGTTCTTGGGGTTTGGTCGAGTCTTGCGCCGCTGGCCTCCGCAACGATCGCGGTGGGCAGCGTGGTAGTGGAGAACAACCGAAAGGTCGTGCAGCATCTTGAGGGCGGCATCGTCCGAACGGTCCTGGTCAACGATGGAGACTACGTTGCGGCTGGCAAACCACTCATCCAGCTTGACGACTCCCGATTGGTTTCGGCGATCCAAAGCCTGAGGCCCCTTCTCGCGATCAACATCATCCAAAGAGCGAGGCTTGAAGCTGAGCGGACAAGAGCTGAGTCCATTGTGTTTCCGGACGACCAAGACGGCATCGTGCTTGGTGAGTTCCTGCAAGCGCAAGACGAGCAAACCAGAAACTTCAAGGCGCGTCGTTCAGCACTTCATGATCGCATACGGTTGCTTGAGGTCGAACAGCACCAATCAGAAGCATCTTTGGCAGGACTGCACCAGCAGTTGGAAAGCTCCGAGCTCCGTCTCGGACTTGTGTTGCAGGATTTGCGTGTGGCGGCCAGTCTTGCAGCAAGCGGGATCGGGACTCGGCAACGCGTCAGAGACTTGGCCAGGTCCGTTGCAGAGCAACGCAGTGAACGGGACGGCCTCACAACGCGAATGGCCGAAACCGAACAGAAGATCGCCCGGAGCTTCGTCGAGGCCGACCGAACCCTTGCAACCTTCATGGAGAGTGTCGAAGCTGAAATACAGCAGACCAACCGCGATCACCTCGATCTCCTGGATCGGTATCGAAGCATCTCGGACCAACTCCGAAGGACGCGGATCGAGGCGCCGGTATCCGGGCGCGTCGTCAACCTGATTGTCCACACGAACGGCGGTGTCGTCGGCCCAGGCATGCCGCTGCTCGAGATCGTGCCAGACGAGGATCGCTTGCTGATCGAGGCTCAGATCAGACCCGCCGATGCCGACGCCATTACGCCAGGTCTTCCTGTAAGGATTCGGATCCACGGGTCCGAAGCACATCGTCTCCCATTCCTGCTCGGGTCTGTGCTGAGCATATCGGCAGATCGGATACTGGATCGGCAAGGAGGCACTCCCTATTTCCTTGTGCGCATCACGATGCCGGCAGAAGAACTCAAGCGTTTGAGGCAAACCGATCTCAAGCCCGGCTTGTCGGCCGAGGTCATGATCACGAAAGGTGAGAAGACAATCATCGAGTATCTTGTCTCGCCCATACTCAATTTTTTTGCGAACGCCTTGCATGAATGATCTACAGATCGGTCCTATGCCAGTGCTCCCTGCTTCAGGGTTGCTCCACCAACGCCCGTATGATGTGGCGACGAGAAGCACGAGGTTTCGGGTCAGGGCGCGCAGGACGATCTCGCGGCCTTGGGCGGGCCTACGGTGCGCCGGCAGGGTTGAGCCGAAGCAGCGCTTGTGCTGGCTGAACCCGTTATCTGCATCTTTACGCTGCTTGCAGATTGGGCACGGGAAGGACCTGCGCACGTTGCAGCAACAGGTCGCCTTGAGGCAGGTCGATGGCGACCAGCCCCGTCAGCCACCGTGGTCGAGAAGGGGCGGGACGCGGCGGCGCTGGAAACGCGCGTCGCCGCCGCACACGCTGGCCTACGGGGCGCGAGTCAAGCCCATGGTGGCCAGCCAGGCGCTACTCGCCGGATGAATACTGACCAACCCTTGGAACAGATCACGGGACGCTCCGGACAAGCGGCCCGCGTGAGGACGCCCTTCACGCAGCGCGCCGCAGCCGGCCCGAATACCGTTGGGCAGCGGCCCCCCTTCGGCCGGTCCGGCGGCCCGGCGACGGGCGCCCTGGTATTCGCCTTGATCGTGCTTGGCATCCTCGGGCCGCTCGCCCAGGCGGCCGAGCCGCCCCGGCCCGTGTGCAGCCGCAACGAGGTGCTTGACGTGGTGGCCGAC
>CAHJXG010000359.1 GCA_903644035.1 Rhodospirillales bacterium | reverse complement strand
GGCACAGCACCGCGGTGCCGCGCCCGCCGAGCCAGGCGCCGGCCGCGATGGCGACCGCCTCCCCCTCGCTCGCGGCGCCCACGTAGGCGGCGCCCCGGCCGCTCGCCACCCGGTTGATCAGCGGCGTGAGGAAGCTGCAGGGCACGCCGGCGTAGAAGTCGATGCCCCGGGACGCGGCGGCCCCGAGGAAGGCGTCCGCCTCGATCACGGCGTCAGGAGAAGTTGCGCGCGTTGGCGAGGTCGAGCAGCGTGTCCACGTCCAGCCAGTGCCCGGTCACGTAGTGGACCGTCACGGGACAGCGCGCCATGACCCGGCCCAGGAGCGCCGGCATGTCGGCCGCATCCAGCGTCCCGTCCGCGCGCATGGCGTCCAGCTCCTCGCGAAGCAGGGCGCTGCCGCGGGCGGTCGCGCGCAGCAGGCCGATCCACTCGCCGCAGACGCCGTCCGCGCCCCCGAAGCCGAGCAGCGTGGCCGGCGCCTCGTCGAGGTCGTCGGGCGCATAGGGCCGGTCCGCCCGCACCAGGTCGCGCGCGTTCGCGGGCCGCGCCCCCGGACGCCCGCCGAGCGCGTCGACGGCGATGACGATATCGCCGGGCGCCGCCATCATGGCGTCCAGGATGTAGCGGCGGAACAGCACGTCGCCGTAGACGATCACGCTCTCGCCCCCGAGCCGGTCGGCGGCGCAGGCCAGCGACGCCGCCTCTCCCGTCGCGGCGTAGGCGTCGTTGTCCACGGTGCGGATGCCCGGCATCGCGACCGCCTCCTTGCGGTAGCCGCGGACCACCGTGACCTCATCGACGCCCGCGCCCCGCAGCGTGCCGACGAGCTGGTGCAGCAGTGGCTGGCCGCGCACGTCCACCATGCATTTCGGCAGGTCCGCCGTGAGCGCGCCCAGGTCCGCGCCGCGGCTCGCGGCCAGCACCACGCCGCGCGTGGGCGCGACCTCGGGCAGATAGCGCTTGGAGGCGGCCTCCAGCTCGTCGTTGCCGGTCAGCCGGAAGATGTCGGCGACGCTCGCGACGCGGCCCTCGACCTCGCGCAGCGATTGGTCGCGGGCCAGCTGGCACGCGGTCTGGCGCATGGCGGCGAGCGAGCTGCGCACGAGGTGGTTCGCCCAGATCACGACCGAAACGCCGGCGCGGCGGAACACCTCGGTCGGCGTCGCGTGATACATGGTCGGCACGATGACGACCGGGCAGCGCCGCTGCCACCGCTCGGTGAAGGCGACGATCTCGGCGGCGGTGGGCTTCTTGGAATGGATCAGGATCGCGTCGGCGCCGGCGGCGTGGTAGGCCTCCGCGCGGGACAGCGCCTCGTCCATGCTGCGGCCCGAGATCAGGGCCTCCGTCCGGGCGACGAGGCAGAACTCGTCGGTGGTCTGCGCGTCCTTGCCCGCCCGGATGCGGCCGCAGAACTCGCCCACGTCGGCGAGCGGCTGCATCTCGCCCACGAAGGAGTTGGTCTTGGGGAACAGCTTGTCCTCCAGGCAGACGCCGGCGATGCCGCGCTCCCCGAGCTTGCGGACCAGGCGACGCACGTTGTTGAAGTTGCCGTAGCCGGTGTCGCCATCGACCAGGATCGGCAGGCTCGTCGCGTCCGCCATGTATTCGAGCATGTCGAGCACCTGGGTCCAGGACGCCTCGTTGCTGTCGCGCAGGCCCAGCATGGCCGACATCGACAGGCCCGACGCCCAGATGCCGGGGAAGCCGGCCTCCTCGACGACCTTGGCCGACAGCCCGCTATGGGCCTCCATGAGGAACTGCAGCTCGGGCGCATGAAGCAGCGCGCGCAGGGTGGCGGACCGGTTCGCTGGGCACCGCTGGGCGATCAGGGAAGTCGGCTGACCGGTATCTGGCATCAGGTGGGTGGCTCCATGGATCTGGCGTCGCCAGGCCGGCGCGTTCAGCGTCGGCCGCAAGCGGGGCCTCAGTTGTCACTCATGATTCATACAACCCTCATAAAATTGCCGTGATTTGGCAAGAGCGGCGGGCTGCCGTAACGGGACGCCATGCCAGCACCGCCCCTGTCTCTCCCACCCCATGCCCTGATCCTCGCGGCCGGCGTCGGCCGCCGACTCGACGGCGCGCAGGGTTCACGGCCCAAGGCGCTGCTGAGCCTCGGCGGGCGAAGCCTCCTCGCCCGGCACATCGCCAACCTGCGCGCCGCCGGCGTCGAGCAGGTCACGGTGGTGGTCGGCTACGAGGCGGACCAGGTCAGGGCCGAGGTGGGCGCCGACCCCCATGTGCGCCTGCTGCTCAACCCCGACCACCGGGAGGGCAGCGTCGTCTCGCTCTGGACCGGGCGGGACGTGCTGCGCGCGGGCCGGCCGGTGGTCCTGATGGACGCCGACGTGCTGTGCGACGCCCGCCTGCTGGCCCGCCTGGTCGGCAGCGAGCACCCCAACTGCCTGCTGCTGGACCGCGAGATCGAGCCGGGCGACGAGCCAGTCAAGCTGTGCATCGCGGCGGGGCGGATCGTCGATTTCCACAAGCGGCCGCGGGCCGAGCACGACTGGCACGGCGAATCCGTCGGCTTCTTCCGCTTCACCCCTGCGGCGGCGGGCGAACTCGCCGACCGCGCCGGGGACTACGTCGCCACGGGACGCCGATCCATGGAATACGAGGAGCCTATCAGGGACATGATCCAATCCAGCCCGCCGGACACGTTCGGCTTCGAGGACATCAGCGGCCTGCCGTGGACCGAGATCGACTTTCCCGAGGACGTCGAGAAGGCGTCCGCCCTGCTGCCGCGCCTGGCATCGTGATGCAGGGGGGCATGGGCGCGGCGGCGCCGACCGCGGCCGATCTCGCGGCGATGGACCGCGACGGCTTCCTCGTCGTGCGGGACTTCTTCGATCCCGCCGAGACGCGCGACATCCTGCGCTGGACGGAGGAGGTGTCGTCGGCGCCGGAGGTGCCGGGCCGGCACATGGTGTACTATGAGGACGACCTGGCCCGGCCAGGACGGCGGGTGGTGCAGCGGATCGAGAACTTCTGCCCGTTCCACGCCGGGTTCGACGCGCTCGTGCGGCGCGGCCGGCTGCTGGACTGGACGGGCGCGCTGATGGGCGGCACCGCCGTGCTGTTCAAGGAGAAGATCAACTTCAAGCTGCCGGGCTCCTCCGGCTTCAAGGCGCACCAGGACCAGCAGGCGGGCTGGACGCGCTACGCCCCCGTGTTCGTCACGGCGCTCGTGACCATCGACCCGGCGACGATCGAGAACGGCTGCCTGGAACTCGTGCCGGGGCGGCACCGCGAGGGGCTGATCGGCGAGGAGTGGAACCCGCTCGACGAGGGGACGCTGCGGCTCACCGCCGTCCCGACCGCGCCCGGCGACGTGATCTTCTTCGACAGCTTCGTGCCGCATGCGTCCAAGCCGAACCTCACGGACGCGCCGCGGCGCATCCTGTACCTGACGTACAACGAGGCGGTCCATGGCGACCACCGCACCCAGTACTTCGCGGACAAGCGGGCCGCCTTTCCCCCCGACATCGAGCGCACGGGATCGGAGTCCTACGTGTTCAGGGTCTAGGGCATGAGCCATGACACCCTCGTGCACGGCATCGTCCGCCCGGCCGTCCGGGCGCTGGCGGGAAGCTGGGTCACGCCGGACCACCTCACGGCGCTGCGCTTCGCCACTGCGGTCGCGGCGGCGGCGGCGTTCGCGCAGGGTTCGGGCACGTGGACCAGCATCGGCGTGGGGGTGTTCGTCGCCTCGGCGCTGCTGGACCGCGCCGATGGCGAGCTGGCGCGCCAGACCGGGCGGTTCAGCCGGCACGGGCACCGCTATGACCTGATGGCGGACTGCCTGGCCGGGGTCATGGCGTTCATCGGCCTCGGCCTCGGCGCCGCGGACGGGGCGCTGGGGCCGGCGGCGGTCGTGCTGGGGCTTGTGGCGGGCGCGGGGATCGGCTGCCTGTTCTGGGAGATCAACGTGGCAGCGCCCGGGAAGCTGCCGGGATGGACCGGACGCGGCGGGCGCGTGCTGGCCGACCCGGATGACGGGATCTTCGCGCTGCCGCTGCTGGTCCTGTGCTTCGGCGCGGAGGCGGCGCTGGTGCCGGGCAGCATCGTGACGCCCGCCGCCGCGCTGTGGCTGGCGTTGCGCCGGGTCAGGTCGGGCACGGCGGCCAGGAGCCGGTAAGGGCCCTTGCCGCGACGGGATCGGGCGTGCCCGGCCCCGCACATCACCACGTCCAGGCCTCCTCGTCCGCCACCTGAGACGGGAGCTTCAGGAATGCTTAATAATTGTTCGATGCGCTATCGTCTCGTTCCACGCTTGTGCCATCTTCCGGCGGCGACGCGACGGCTGCATACAAAGTATTGGGCAGGACAGCATGGACAACCAAGGCGGAGCAGTGCCGGCCCAGCCTGACGGCGAGTCTGATCGCCTCCGCACGCTTGAAGCCTATGGCCTGGCCGAGACGGCTCCGGAACACGAGTTCGACCACTTCGCTGAGATTGCCGCCGACCTGCTTGGCTTGCCCATCGGCCTGGTCAACCTCGTGGGAGAGGAGCAGGTCACGGTTAAAGGCCGGTCAGGCCTGGACATCGAGACCTTGCCCCGCGACGTCGCCTTCTGCTCCCATGCTCTCCTGAACGACAGCGTGATGTCGGTTCCAGACCTCGCGCGGGACCCGAGGTTCGCCGCCAATCCGCTCGTGGCGCAGGAGCCTTGGTTCCGCTTCTACGCCGGGGCACCCTTGGTCAGTCCGGCCGGGGGGCATCGCATCGGCACGCTCTGCATCCTCGGCCACGAACCACGGCCGGCGCTGACGCCTCAGGAGGCGCGGCTGCTGTCCAGCCTCGCCTCCCTGGCGGTGGATCGCCTGGAGCTGCGCCGGGTGGAGAAGGAGCACCGCGAGAGCCGCGCCCGGTTCGACCGCATGACGGAGGCGGCGCCAGGGGCCGTGATCTGCGCCGACAGCAGCGGCGCCATCACCCATTGGAACGGCGCCGCCGAGCGCCTGTTCGGCTGGGCTGCCGCCGAGGCGGTCGGCCAGAGGCTTGACGTCATCATCCCGCACGGGATGCGCCAAACCCATGCGACCGGCATGGCCCGCCACATGAAGGGCGGCGCGGGCCAGTTCCCTGGACGGGTCATGGAGCTGCCGGCCTTGCGGCGCGACGGCACGTCCTTTCCCGCCCACATCGCGCTGTCGTGCTGGCAGGAGGGCGGTCGGACGATGTTCGGCGCCAACATCCATGACATCACCGCCCGCCGCGCTGCCGAGGACCGGCTGCGGTTCCTCGCCCACTACGACTCCCTGACCGGCCTTGCGAACCGGCAAAGGCTGCTGGAGCTCATGGGAGAGGCCGCGGCCGGCAGCCGGGGCGTCGGGCTGATCCTGCTCGACCTGGATGGCTTCAAGCACGTCAACGACACCATGGGCCATGGCGCCGGGGACCTGCTGCTGACGGAGGTCGGCGGGCGCCTCGCCCTGGCGATGCCGGACGCCTGCACCCTGGCGCGGCTGGGCGGCGACGAATTCGCCGTGCTGCTGACCGGCTGCGACGCGGCGGCCACCGCGGTCAGCTGCGCCCGCGCGCTCCAGGCCATGCTTGAGCAGCCCTTCCACATCTTCGACCGCAGCTTCCAGATCAGCGCCTGCGCTGGGATCGCGCTGGACGCGGCGGCGGACGCGACCACCCTCCTGGCCAACGCCGACCTGGCGCTCTACCAGGCCAAGGCAGCGGGCCGGGGCGCGCTCCGCATGTTCCAGCCAAGCCTGCGGCACGTCTATGAGGCGCGCCGGGCGCTCGAGGAGGAGGTGTGCAGCGCCGTCCTCGCCGGCGAGTTCGTGATGCACTTCCAGCCGCAGGTGCGGCTGGGCGACAAAAAGCTGATCGGCGCCGAGGCGCTGCTGCGCTGGCAGCATCCCCAGCGTGGACTCCTGGCGCCGGACGTGTTCCTCGAGGCGCTCGAGGCCGGACGGATGGTCGGCCAGGTCGGCGACTGGACCATCGACCAGGCATGCCGCCAGGCCGCGCTCTGGCGCCGGCAGGGAAGGCCGCTGCGCGTCGCCGTCAACCTGTTCACCGAGCATGTCCGGGCCGGCACCTTGGAAGCCACCGTGCGGCAGGCCCTGCAGCGCTGGGACCTGCCACCCTCGGCGCTTGAGCTTGAGGTGACGGAGACCATCGCCTTCGTCCGCGACGCCAACATGCTGGCGCCGCTGCACGCGCTCCACGCCGCGGGCGTGAGCATCTCGTTCGACGATTTCGGCACGGGCTTCGCCTCGCTCTCCACCCTGCGGCAGTGCCCGCTGGACTGCCTCAAGATCGACCGCAGCTTCGTGTCCACCCTCGGCACCATGGGTTCGCTGGGTGGCCCGGCGGACCGGGGCAACGTCGCCGTCATCGACGCGATCCTGGCGCTCGGGCGCGGCCTCGGCCTACGGGTCGTCGCCGAGGGCATCGAGACGCCCGAGCAGGCGGCGTTCCTGAATGCACGGGGCTGCGACGAGGGCCAGGGCTACCTGTTCGGCCACCCCTCCCCGCCGGACGCGCTGCTGCCGGAGATGGCGGATGACTGCGCGCTGGCTTTGTAGCCGAACGAGGGACGCAGCCATCTCGCCGGGGGGATGCCGCGGCGGCCATGCTGGAGGCGTCCAAGAGACAAAACCCTGCTCCGCGTCATGAATTCTGGAAGCTTTACTTCAAAGCGTCACATCTTAACCATTCATGACTTTTACGGCATTGCGCATCCGTTTAGTTCTTCATTGGGCGCGACCTGATGCCCGCAGGGAAGGATGCCTTCGTGCCGGATACGGTGTCATCGACTCAGCCCCAAGCAAGCCTCGGCAGCGCCCCCCTGCCGCCCCCTGAGGGAACGTCGCCGGACCGGCAGATCTCCCGGCCTGTCCTGGCGATGACCATACAGGTCATCGACTTCGCGCTGCTGTCCCTCGCTGGCCTGCTCACGACCTGGGGCTACGAGATCGCCCTGGACACCATGCCTACCGGGGATCTGGCCGTCGCAACCTGGATCGGCGCTGGCGCCACCATCATCGCGATCCGGAAGCGCGAGGGCTACACGCTGCCCCGCCTCGGCCAGTTCAACCGAAGCTTGCTGGACACGGCGCTGTCCCTGCTGATCGGCTGGACGGCGGTCGTCGTCAGCCTGTTCATGCTGCAGGGGGGAGCGATGCCGTCCCGCGCCTGGCCGTTCGCGTTCGTCCTGGCAGGCGGGGCGCTGCTCGCAGGCCACCGGGCGGTGCTGCAGCTCGTGATCAGGCGCTGGCGCCGCAGCGGGCGACTGGTGCAGCGCATCGCGGTCGTGGGCGTGAACGAGTTCAGCGCGACGTTCCTGGAGCGCCTGGCGGCGCAGCCGGACGCCTATGTGGTCGCGGGCGTCTATGACGACCGGCAGTCCCGCATCCCGCCGCACCTGCAGCACATCAACGTCCGCGGCGGCGTCGAGGCCCTGGTGCTTGCCAGCCGGGCGGAGCGGATCGACACCATCGTGATCGCCTTGTCGCTCAGCGCCGTGGACCGGATCAACGACATCCTGGCCCAGCTGAGCAGCCTCGTGGTGGACGTGTTCCTGACCACGGACATCGCGGGGTTGCGGTATGAGGGGACGCAGTTCACGGCCATCGGGTCGAACCCGGTCGTGTCCGTGGGGCAACGGCCGCTCAAGGACTGGCAGGCCGTCAAGAAGGCGGCGTTCGACCGCGTGATCGGCGGCGTGCTGCTGCTGTTCGCGGCGGTGCCGCTGCTGCTGGTGGCCGTGCTGATCAAGCTGGACAGTCCCGGCCCGGTGCTGTTCCGCCAGCCGCGCGTCGGCTTCGACAACCGCATGTTCAGCATCTTCAAGTTCCGCACGATGCACGCCAGCATGACGGACCTGCTCGCCGACCGGCAGACCACGCGGGACGACCCGCGGGTCACCCGCGTCGGCCGGTGGCTCCGCCGCTTCAGCATCGACGAGCTGCCGCAGCTGCTCAACGTGATGCAGGGCACCATGTCGCTGGTCGGGCCGCGCCCTCATGCGCCGAACACCAAGGCGGCTGACAAGCTGTTTGCCGAGGTCGTCAGCCAGTACGCCGTGCGCCACCGGGTGAAGCCCGGCATCACCGGTTGGGCCCAGGTCAACGGCTGGCGAGGGGAGACGAAGACCGAGGACCAGGTGCGCAGCCGCGTGCGGTTCGACCTGGACTACATCCAGGACTGGTCTCTGACGCTTGACCTGAAGATCCTGATGCTGACCCTGTTCCGGGAGGTTCGCAGCTCGACGGCCTTCTAGCACCCGCCCCGCCCGGCCATCGGCCGCAGCAGCGTCGGTCGCGGCGACCCTGGCCATGGCGCCGCGCGCCCGCTAGTTCTCTCGCCCGCAAGGCTCCACGGGAGGACGAATGCTCGCCCAGCTTCGAGGCACGACGCTGTATTTCGACGTGGAGGGCGCCGGGCTGGTGCCGGACGGCGGCGCCATGCGGGAACGCCCCGTGGCCATGGTCGTTCATGGCGGCCCGGGCGGCGACCATTCCGGGTTCAAGCCCGCCATGTCGCCGCTGGCCGATGCCATGCAGCTGGTCTACTTCGACCATCGCGGCCAGGGCCGGTCCGGCCGCGGTGACCCGGCCCGCTACACGCTGGACGAAAACGTCGAGGACATGGAGGCGCTGCGCCGCCATCTGGGGCTGGGTCCGGTGGTCAGCATCGGGACCAGCTACGGCGGCATGGTCGCGATGGCCCACGCCGCACGCCACCCGGAGGCGGTCGGGAAGCTGATCCTGATCGTGACCGCGGCGCATGGCGGGTTCATGCCGCGCGCGGAGCGGTTCGTCCGCGACCACGGCACGGCCGAGCAGCAGCGGGCCTGCGCCCGGCTGTGGTCCGGCACCTTCGAGACGGCGGGGCAGATGGCCGACTACTACGCCGCCATGGGTCCGCTCTACAGCCGCCGCTACGACCCGGCGGCGGCCGAAGCCGTGCGCGGCCGGTCGATCTACGCGCCGGAGCCGCTGAACCGGGCCTTCGGGCCGGGCGGCGTGCTGCGGTCGTTCGACCTGCGGGCCGAGATCGCCGGCATCGCCGTGCCGACGCTGATCCTGGCCGGCCGGCACGATTGGATCTGCCCGCCCGAGTTCTCGGAGGAGATCCACCGCCTCATCCCCGGCTCGCAGCTGCGGATCTTCGAGGGGAGCAGCCACTCCATCCGCAACGACGAGCCGGAGGCGCTGAATGCCGCGATCCGGGAGTTCGTTGCGGGCTAGCCTCATCCTTGCGTCTCGTCCAGCTCGCCGCCGACATCCACGACGTGGACCGCGTCGTTGAGCCAGCGCGGCAGCCTCTCCGGGCCGTTCGCACGGCGATGCCGCTGGGTCGCTGGAAGAAGCTTTACGCCGCCAGGCCCGGCCGCGCCGCGGCCTGTCCCGCCACGTGGCCGAGCGCCACGGCCGACAGCAGCCCGTTGCCGGACAGGTAG
>CAHJXG010000358.1 GCA_903644035.1 Rhodospirillales bacterium | reverse complement strand
CTGCTGGCGGCGGGCGGAACGCCGTTGCGGGGCGCCCGGGCCGTCGTGCTGGGCCGGTCCGCCATCGTCGGCCGGCCGATGGCGGCGCTGCTGCTGGCGGCTGACGCCACGGTGACCATCGCCCATTCCCGCACCCTGGACCTGCCGGAGGAATGCCGCCGGGCGGACATCCTGGTGGCGGCGGTGGGACGGCCGGAGATGGTGCGCGGCGACTGGATCAGGCCCGGCGCAACCGTGATCGACGTCGGCATCAACCGGACCGCGGACGGCAGGCTGGTCGGCGACGTCGCCTACGACGAATGCGCGTCGGTCGCCGGCGCCATCACCCCAGTGCCGGGCGGCGTCGGCCCGATGACCATTGCCTGCTTGCTGGACAACACCGTCAGGGCCGCCCTGCGCCGGCGGGGTGCGCGCGCCTAGAAGTCGGTGCAGCGGCCCTTCTGCTCCCAATCGCCGAAGCGGGTCGGCTCCGGACCTTTGGGGCCACCCAGCTCCGGCGGCAACTTTGGGTTATGCGGCTTCGACGCGGGCGGGGTGCGCTCGGCGTCATGCCGGGCCAGGTGGTCGGCGGCGGTCGGGGCGTGAGGCAGGTCAACCATGTCGGTTTAGGTGGTTGGGCCGGCGCCGACCGCAATGCTGGCAAATGAAATCTAGTGCTTGGTCCCGGCCTTGAGTCGATTTGCCTCGAACAGCAGACACAGAAGTTCTGGACCGGGCTGATCGATTAACACATGATCCAGGCACTGAACGGTGGTGGATTGCACCACGAGGCACCATCCAGCGCGACCCTCGGTACAAAGCGCCCTAACGGGTATGCATCTGCCGTTCCGATGTCCTGCAAAGTTCTTCACAGGGAGGAGTATATGGCCAAGGCGTATTGGATATCCGCCTATCGTTCGGTGTCCAACCCCGATGCGCTTGCGGCTTATGCCAAGTTGTCAGGACAGGCCCTGACCGCCATGGGTGGCAAGATCCTGGCACGTGGCGAGCCAGCGGCGACCAAGGAAGCTGGGTTGAAGCAGCGCACGGTTGTGATCGAGTTCGAGAGCGTGGACGCCGCGCTCGCGGCCTACGAGAGCTCGGGTTACCAGGAGGCACTGCGCGCGCTCGGGACGGGAGCTGCAGAGCGCGACATCCGGATCGTCGAGGCTGTTTAAGCCTGCACTTTGACTGCAACCGGCCGGGACCAGGCGCTAGACCTTGTCCACTAGCCCGGCTCCCTCCGCATGACCTGCGCCAGCCACAGCGTCAGCAGCACGATGCAGCCGGAGTCGAGCAGGAACGCCGTGGGGTAGCCGAAACGCGCGATGGCGGCGCCGACCAGCAGCGCGCCGACGCTCTGTCCGAGGAACAGCAGGCAGGCGAAGGTCGCGACCGCCGTGGCCCGCGCCTGCGGCAGCATCTCCGTGGCCCGGGCCTGCAGCACGGAGTGCAGCATGAAAAAGCCCAAGCCCAGCGCCAGCTCCACCGGGACGAACAGCCACCAACGGCCGCTGCCCACCGCGATTGCCAGGGCTGCCGCCATCAGCAGCCCGCCCGCAAGCACCAGGCCGCCCTCCCCCCATCGGGCGAGCAAAGGCCGGGCCAGGCGGGTGTAGGACCAGGCGCCGAGGCCGAAGCACGCCAGGATCAGGCCGACCTGGGCGTAGCTCAGGTCGAAATGCTCATGCAGATAGGGCGCGAGGTAGGGGAAGCAGCCGACGAACAGCGCGCCGTCGAGCAGCGCCGCCAGCAGCACCAGGCGCCCGGTGCGGTGGCTCGCCATGCGGACGTAGTTCTCGGGCTTGAACATCCGGCCGGGGCTGCGGCGGTCCGGCAGGCCGCGGATGCGTGCGGCGAACGCGACGGAGACCAGGACCGCGAGCGTGGCCAGCACCAGGAACACTCCGCGCCACCCGACATACTGCCCGAAGACCCCGCCGACCGGGCCGGCCAGGGTCTGCGCCAGCACGATGCCGGTCAGGAACTTGCTGAGCGTCACCTGCCGCTGCTCATACGGCACCGCGTCGCCGATATAGGCCATGCCGACCGGGATCAGCCCGGCGCTGGCGGCCCCCGCGCAGGCCCGCAGCACCGCCAGGCCCGCGAGGTCCGACGCGAGCGCGCAGGCGCCGGTGAACAGCGCGTAGCCGACCAGCGCCCCCAGCATGACCCGCAGCTTGCCGAACCGGTCGCCGACCGGCCCGAGCACCAGCTGGTTCAGCCCATAGGGCAAGGTGAAGGCCGCGATGACGACCCACAGATCCGGCACCGCCACCGAGAAATCCGTCGCGATGGCGTGAAGCAGCGGATCGACGATGCGCGCCCCGGCCGAGGACAGGAACGCAGCCGCGGCCAGCAGCCCGAGCGGCAGGGCGATGCGTTCCTCAGTCTGGGACATGGGCCGGGAGTGTCAGCTCGCCTGCTGGCTTTAACAAGCTACGCCGCCGGCCGGGTCCGTCGGCTGTCGGTCCGCAGCTGCCCGCAGGCGGCCAGGATGTCCTGCCCGCGCGGCATCCGGATCGGGGCGGCGAAGCCCCCGCTTTGCACGATGGCGGCGAACCGCTCCAGCGCCTCCCGCCCGCTCGGCCGGTAGTCGCTGCCGGGCCAGGGGTTGAACGGGATCAGGTTCACCTTGGCGGGGATGCCGGCGATTAGGCGCACCAGCTCCCGCGCCTCCGCCTCGCTGTCGTTCACGCCGCGCAGCATGATATACTCGAAGGTGATGCGCCGGGCGTTGCTGGCGCCGGGGTAGCGGCGGCAGGCGGCGATCAGCTCGGCGATGGGATACTTGCGGTTGAGCGGCACGATCTCGTCCCGCAGCTCGTCCCGCACGGCGTGGAGCGAGACCGCGAGGTTGACCCCAAGCTCCGCCCCGCAGCGGTCCATCATCGGCACGACGCCCGAGGTGCTGAGCGTGATGCGGCGGCGTGACAGGCCGATCCCCTCCCCGTCCATGACGATCCGCATGGCGCGGGCCACGTTCTCGTAGTTGTACAGCGGCTCGCCCATGCCCATCAGCACGATGGTGGACAGGAGGCGCGGCGTCTCCCCGCGCGGGCTGGGCCACTCGCCATAGGCGTCGCGCGCCGCCATGAACTGGCCCACGATCTCGGCCGCGCCCAGGTTGCGCACCAGCGTCTGCGTGCCGGTGTGGCAGAACCGGCAGGACAGGGTGCAGCCGACCTGCGACGAGATGCAGACGGCGCCGCGGTCCTCGTGCCGGTCGGGGATGTAGACGGTCTCCGCCTCCTGCCCGTCGCGGAAGCGGAACAGCCATTTGCGGGTCTCGTCCGCGCTCGTCTGCACCGTGGCGACGCCGGGCCGGCCGATGACGAAGCGCTCGGCCAGGCGCTCCTGCAGCGGGCGGGCGATGCTGGACATCGCCGAGAAGTCGGTCGCACCCTGGTGGTAGATCCAGTGCCAGAGCTGCTTGGCGCGGAACGGCTTCTCGCCGATGCCGGCGAGTTCGTCCGCCAGCTCCTCGCGCGTCAGGCCCACGAGGTCGCGCCGCCCGTCCGGCAGCTGTGCTGCGGGCGGGTTGAACAGCGCGGACTTCGCCAGGATGCGGGCGCGCTCTGCGTCCGTGAGGTCGGGCGTGGCTGACATCGTGCTCACTTGGCGGGACAGGCCTTGTTGATGGCGGCATAGGCCGCGCTGAAGCCGCGCAGGCTGAAGCTGTCGGTCACGGTCCCGCTCGGCCCCGGCGACTTCGCGACCGCCTGGCGCGCCTTCTCGAACGCCGCCACCGCCGCCCGGCCGTCGCGGGCGAACGCCGACCGGCCCGCGGTGTAGAACGCAAGCTGGGCCTGCTCGACGCTCATCTGCACCTCCGCATTGGCGGCATAGGGGAACCCGGCGCTGATCGCCACGGCGTCCCGCCCGCCGGGGCGCTGCGTCACCGTCAGCACGACCTCGCCCCGACCCCGCAGCGCCGGCTGCGAGGACGCCGCCCGGACGAAGGCGTAGCAGAGAGGCTGCCCGGCCTCCTGGTGCGTGACGGCTTGCCAATCGTCGAACTTGCCGATCGACTTGGGCATGGCGCTGCTGGGCCGGGCCGGGGCGTTCGCCGCAGGATGCGCCGCGGTCTTCGGCTGCGCCGGCGCCAGCGACGGCCACGTGGCTGCGGCCAGAATCAGGAGGTGTTTGGGTTGCATGTCCGTCAGATACGGTGCGCGCCGGGCCGGGACAAGCGGCCTGTCAGGTGTCCGTGACGCCCGGCAGCCAATCCGGCATCGTGCGGCGGAACCGCGGGTCGCCATGCCCGTCCGGCGGCGCCAAGGCCTGGCCCGGTCCACCGCTCGCCACCGGGCGCTCGGCGAAGCGCCCATGCTGCAACAGGCGGTCATACATCACCAGCGCCCCGGCGACCGCGAGGTTGAGGGCGAATCGCGTCGGGATTCGCACGACGAACCGGCATCGCCCGCGCAGCGCGGCGGACAGGCCCGACCGCTCCGGTCCCAGCACGTACGCGGCGTTCAGCGGATGCCGGAACGACGGCAGGTCCACGGTGTCGTCCAGCAGCTCGATGCCGATCAGCGCGCATTCCCGCGGCAGCTGGATCGCGGCCGGGTCGGGAAAGCGCCAGAGCGGCACGTGCGCGGGCGTGTCC
>CAHJXG010000357.1 GCA_903644035.1 Rhodospirillales bacterium | reverse complement strand
CGCGCGGCGGCGTCCGCCAGGGCCGCGAAGGCCTCGGCCAGCTGCGCCCCGGTCACCAGCGGCACGCCGCGCTTGGCGATGCCGGCCTTTTCCGCCGCGATGGCCGCCAGCGTGTCGCCGAGCAGCTCCCGATGATCCATGGAGATGGAGGTGACGGCGCACACGGCCGGATCGCGGATCACGTTGGTCGCGTCGCCGCGTCCGCCCAGCCCGACCTCGAGGATGCAGAGGTCCGCCGGCACCTGCGCGAACAGGTGGAAGGCGGCGGCGGTGATCACCTCGAACACCGTGATGGGGGCGCCGTCGTTGACCTGCTCGATGTGTTCCAGCGCATCCGCCAGGGCGGCGTCCGAGACCAGCTGCCCGGCAATCCGGAACCGCTCGTTGAAGCGCACCAGATGGGGCGAGGTGTAGGCGTGGACGCGCAGGCCCGACGCCTCTGCCATCGCCCGCAGGAAGGCGCAGGTGCTGCCCTTGCCGTTGGTGCCGGCCACATGGACCACCGGCGGCAGCCGGCGTTCCGGATGGCCCAGCTGCGCCAGCAGGCGTTCCAGCCGGCCGAGGCTGAGGTCGATGAGCCGTGGATGCAGGCCGTGCAGCCGGTCGATGACCGGCTCGATCCGGCTTCGGGGCATCTGGTTCACGCCACCACCTGCTCCGGCGACGGCACGGGTGGCGGTTCCGGCATGGGGTCCGGCGGTCGCTCCGGCACGCGCAGCAGGCCGATCAGCCGGGCGAGCGTGTCCCGCATCTCGCCGCGCGGCACCACCATGTCGAGGATGCCGTGCGCCAGCAGGTACTCGGCGCGCTGGAAGCCGTCTGGGAGCGTCTCCCGCACCGTCTGCTCGATCACCCGGCTGCCGGCGAAACCGATCAGCGCGCCGGGTTCGGCCAACTGCAAGTCGCCCAGCATGGCGAAGCTCGCGGTGACGCCGCCGGTCGTGGGGTCGGTCAGCACGGTGATGAACGGCAGCCCGGCCTCCTTGACCAGCCGGGCGGCGATGGTGGTGCGCGGCATCTGCATCAGGCTGACGGCGCCTTCCTGCATCCGGGCGCCGCCGCTTGCGGTGAACACGATCAGCGGCGCCTGCTGCAGCACCGCGAGCCGGGCGGCGGCGACGATGGCCTCACCCACCGCGGCGCCCATGCTGCCGCCCATGAACTCGAACGCCTGCGCCGCCACCACGGCGCGATGGCCGCCGATGGCGCCGTGCGCGACCAGGATCGCGTCGTCGAGGCCAGTCCGCTCCCGCGCTTCCTTCAGCCGGTCGGCATAACGTTTGCTGTCCCGGAAGCGCAGCGGGTCCAGGGGCGCGCGCGGCAGCTCGATGCGGGTGAAGCCGGGGTCGGGGTCGAACGTGTAGGCCAGCCGCTCCGCCGCGGTCGGGCGCATGTGGAAGCCGCAGGCCGTGCAGACCTTGAGGTTGCGCGCGAGGTCGCTGGCGAACAGCATCTGCTGGCAGTTGGGGCACTGCACCCAGAGGTTGTCCGGCACCTCCCGCCGTCCCAGCAGCGTGCGGATTTTCGGGCGGACGTACTCGGCAAGCCAGCTCATGCCGTCCTCCCACCCAGCGCGCGTCCGGCACGCCTCGGCATGGCCCGGCCACGCCCGTCCGACGTCGGGCGCATGGTGATCGGGTAGACGGGCGCGGTCTCCTTCAATGTGCTCTCCTGGATCGAGCGTCTGACATACCGCACCGCCCGGCGCCGGTCACGTCCTCGGTTCTTTGAGATGCGCAGCTGCGTAAGGTCAGGGTAGGATGCGTCATGCTGTACTTGAACACTGGCCTCAGCCCCCGTCGCCTCTTCCAGCCTCATGCCGGGTCGCCCGAGCCTGCGCCGGTCTGGGTGGACCTGCTGAGCCCGACCGACCAGGAGCGTTCCGCCGCCGAGCAGCTGACCGGCCTGCGCGTGCCGGCCCAGGCGGACATGGCCGAGATCGAGAGCAGCAGCCGGCTGTCGAACGAAGGCAAGACGCTTACCCTCAGCACGCCGATGATCTACCGCTCGGTGGACGGGCTGTCGAAGGTGGCCCCGCTCGGCTTCGTGCTGTCGCCGGAGCATCTGATGACCGTGCGGTTCGTCGACCTGTCGGTGTTCGACCAGTTTGCCGAGCGGTTCGTCGGCAGCACCGCGCAGGCCTGCAGCATATCGGCGTTCCTGGGGCTGCTGGAGGGGATCGTCGATCGCCTGGCGGATGTGCTGGAGCATGTGGGCGCCGACCTCGACGCCATCTCGCGCCGCGTGTTCCGGCCGGAACGCCACGGAATGCCGAACGCGGCGCGGACAGACATGCAGCTGCGGGCCACGCTGCGTGCGGTGGGCACCGCCGGGGAGCGCGTCTCCAACATCCGGGACAGCCTGCTCGGGGTGCAGCGCATCGTGCTCTATACCAATGAGGCCGCCTCGGGTTGGATCCCCGCCCAGCTGCGGCCCCGGTTCAAGACGCTGCGCCAGGACATCGCGTCGCTGTCGGACTATGACATCCAGCTAACGAACAAGGTGCAATTCCTGCTGGACGCGACGCTGGGCTTCATCAACATCGAGCAGAACAACGGCATCAAGATCCTGACGGTCGTGTCGGTGGTGGGCGTGCCGCCGACGCTGATGGCCAGCATCTACGGCATGAACTTCAAGCACATGCCGGAGCTGGACTGGCACTACGGCTACGCCTACGGCTTGCTCGTCATCATCCTGAGCGGGGTCCTGCCGTTCTTCTGGTTCAAGCGCCGGGGCTGGATCTAAGCCCGCGCGTTCCTGACGAAGGCCTGGATCAGCACGGTGTCCTTCACGCCGCGGCTCCGTTCCACGCCGGACGACACGTCCACCGCCGGGGCGCCCGAGACGCGCACCGCCTCCGCGACGTTGTCGGGCGTGAGGCCGCCGGCCAGCATCCAGGGCGCCGGCGCGGTCCAGCCGCGCAGCATGGACCAGTCGAAGGTCCGGGCGTTGCCGCCGGGCAGCACGGCGCCGGGCGGCGCCTTGGCGTCCAGCAGCAGGCCATCCACGCCAGGAGCATCGCCCGGCAGGTCGGCCGCGTCGCCCACGCC
>CAHJXG010000356.1 GCA_903644035.1 Rhodospirillales bacterium | reverse complement strand
GGGCGCCAGCCTCGGCGGCACCGGCGTGGACAGCGGGCCGGCCGAGCAGGTGCTGGCCGAGGTCCGCGCGCTGGGCGCCGACGGCGCGATCAACGGCGGCTCGGTCGCCGACTACGCCGCGGCCGACGCCATGGTGCGCCAGGCGGTGGACACGTTCGGGCGGCTGGACATCGTGGTGCACGCGGCCGGGGTGCTGCGCGACCGCATGATCTTCAACATGACCGAGGAGGAGTGGGACCCGGTCATCGCCGTGCACCTCAAGGGCCTGTTCAACGTCATGCGCCCGGCGACGGCGCTGATGCGGCAGCAGAGGTCCGGCCGCATCATCGCCCTGGCCTCGGGCTCCGCCTATGGCGACCCGGGGCAGCCCAACTACTCCGCTGCGAAGGCCGGCATCATCGGCCTCAGCTACTCCACCGCGAACGCCATGGCGAAGTACGGCGTCACCTCCAACGTCGTCCTGCCGACCGGGACCACGCGGATGATCGATTCCAAGCCGGACTCCAAGGCCGTCTTCGAGGAGACCGGCAAGTGGCCGAGCGAGCACGCCAAGGGCACGCCCAAGGACCCCGACAACGTGGCCCCGCTGGTGTCCTTCCTGGCGTCCGACCGGGCGGCGAAGGTGAACGGCCAGGTGTTCCATTCCAACGGCTTCGGCTACACCCTGATCGACCAGCCCCGCACCCTCGCCCGGCTCGAAGGCTCCACCGCCTGGACCCCGGACGAGCTGGCGGACGCCTTCGACGCCGCGATGGCCAAGGACATGCCGCCGCAGGCCGCCATGCCCTTCGGCCGCGACGTGGACCGGCTGGACGACGACGCCTTCCAGATGATGGGCAACAACCGCCGCTACTGGGTGCGTCACGGCGCGTGACCCGGCGCGGGCGGGCCGTCGTCGCCGGGGTCGGCGAGTCCGACGAGATCGGGGTCGTCCCGGACAAGTCCACCCTGCAGCTTCAAGGCGAGGCGGCGCTGAACGCCCTCGACGAGGCCGGGCTGAGGCCCGCGGACGTCGACGGGCTGTTCACCGCCGGGTTCCGCACCACGGAGGTCGCGGAGTACCTCGGCATCGTGCCGCACCACTTCGACGGCACGCATGTCGGCGGCTCCTCCTTCGTCCTGCACCTCGGCCACGCGGCGGCGGCGATCGAGGCCGGGCTGATCGAGGTGGCGCTGATTGTCCATGGCGAAAGCGGGCGCTCGCGCCACGGCATGCCGCCGTCCCGCGACTCGCCGCAGTCCATGCAGGGGCAGTTCGAGGCGCCGTTCGGCGGCAGCCCCGCCGTCGCCTCCTACGCCATGGCCTGCGCCCGGCACATGCACCTCTACGGCACCACCGAGCGCCACCTGGCCGAGGTGGCGGTGGCGGCCCGGCAATGGGCGCAGATGAACCCCCGCGCCTTTTCCCGCACGCCCTTGACGGTCGAGGACGTGCTGGCCTCCCCCCTCGTGAGCTGGCCGCTCAAGCGGATGGACTGCTGCCTGGTGACGGACGCCGCCGGCGCGGTGGTCGTCACCAGCCCCGAGCGCGCGCGGGACCTGCGCGGCGGCGCCTGCGTGCGCGTGCTGGGCTGGGGCGGGGGGCACGACCACGCGATGATCAGCCAGATGCCGGACCTGACCGCGGCCCCCGGGCGCATCTCCGGCCCGCGGGCCTTCGCCATGGCCGGCATCGGGCCTGGCGAGGTGGACGTGGCGCAGGTCTACGACTCCTTCACCTACACCGTCCTTACCACGATGGAGGACCTCGGCTTCTGCAAGAAGGGCGAGGGCGGGGACTTCCTGTCCGGCGGCCGCATCGCGCCCGGCGGCAGCCTGCCGCTGAACACCGGCGGGGGCGGCCTGTCCTACACCCATCCCGGCATGTTCGGCATCTTCACCATCATCGAGGCGGTGCGGCAGCTGCGGCACGACTACCGCGGCCAGGGCGCCCGGCAGGTGCCCGACGCGCGGATCGGGCTGGTGCACGGCACGGGCGGGGTGCTGTCCGCCACCGGCACGGTGATCCTGGCCCGAGATTAGGGAGCCGCGATCCAGCCGATCGCCGCTTGACGTTCCCGAGATCAAGGATAATGGTGTACCTGTTGTGAGCGTAACGCGGCTTCGTTCCACGACGCTGCGCCGTCCACCGCCCAGCAGGAAGGAAGTGCCGTCGCAATGTCCCAGGGAAGCCCCGACGCGCCCGTATTCGACCCGATTTCGCTGGAGATCCTGTGGAGCCGGCTGATCTCCATCGCCGACGAATCCGCGGCCGCGCTGCTCCGCACCTCGTTCTCCACCATCGTGCGGGAGTCGAACGACTTCGCCACCGGCCTGATGGACGCGAACGGCGACTCGCTGGCGGAGAACACCGCGGGCATCCCCTCCTTCGTCGGCATCCTGCCGCGCACGCTGAAGCACTTCCTCGCCCGCTTCCCCAAGGAGAGCTGGAAGCCCGGCGACTGCGTCATCACCAACGACCCCTGGATGGCCACCGGCCACCTGCCAGACTTCACGCTGGCCGCGCCTATCTTCCACCGCGGCCGCCTGGTAGGCTTCAGCGGGTCCATCGCCCACTCGCCGGACATCGGCGGCGCCGGCTGGTCGTCCGATTGCCGGGAGCTGTTCGAGGAAGGGCTGCGCGTCCTGCCCGTCAAGTTCCTGCGCGAGGGCAAGATCGACGAGACCGTGAAGGAGTTCATCACCGCCAACGTCCGCGTGCCCGACCAGGTGCTGGGCGACCTGTTCGCGCAGGTCACGGCCTCCGAGGTTTGCGCGCGGGGGGTGTCCGAGTTCCTGGACGACGCGGGGATCGACGACCTCAGCGCCCTGTCCGCGGCCTTGCAGGAACGGGCGGACAAGGCGATGCGCCGGGCCATCGAGGCGGTGCCCGACGGCGTGTACCGCGCGAGCCTGCAGGCGGACGGGTTCGACGAGGACGAGACGCGGATCGAGTGCGCGGTGACGGTAAGGGGCTCCACCCTCCACGTGGACTATGCCGGCACGTCGAAGCAGATCGCGCGCGGGCTGAACTCCGTGCTGAACTACACCTATGCCTACTCGGTCTACCCGATCAAATGCGCGCTCGACCCGCTGACGCCGCGCAACGAGGGGTCTTACCGCTCCGTCACCGTCAGCGCGCCGGAGGGCTCCATCCTCAATCCCCGCTACCCGGCGCCATGCAGCGCGCGGCAGCTGACCGGGCACCTCCTCGCCGGCGTGATCTACAAGGCGCTGGCCCAGGCGGTCCCGGAGAAGGTCAGCGCCGAGTCCGGCTCCGCCCCCACCCTGCGCTCCGTCTACAGCGGGACCGACCGGCAGGGTCAGGGCTTCTCGCAGGTGTTCTTCGCCTCCGGCGGCATGGGCGGCACCTCCCTGCAGGACGGGCACAACTGCACCGCCTTCCCCACCAACACCGGCTCCGGCAGCATCGAGGCCTTCGAGAGCATCTCGCCGCTGATCGTGTGGAAGAAGGCGCTGCGCGTGGACTCCGGCGGCACCGGGGAGTTCCGCGGCGGCCTGGGCCAGGACGTGGAGATCGAGGTGACCTCGCCCACCCCCCTGCGCCTGTCGATGCTGTCGGACCGGCAGAAGTATCCGCCCGGGGGCCTGCTGGGCGGCGGCCCCGGCGCGGCCGTGTCCATCACGCTGCAGGACGGCACCAGGCCGCACCCGAAGTCCCGGAGCATCCTGCAGCCGGGCGACCGGCTGAGCTTGAGGTTCGGCGGCGGCGGCGGGTTCGGCGACCCGGCGAACCGCAGGCGCGAGGCGGTGATCGCCGACGTGCGGGAGGGCTACGTCTCGGCCGAGGCGGCGCGGACCGCCTACGGCCTGCATGACGCGGAGGAGGGGTGATGTCCGTGGCCCGCGTTCGGATCGGCGTGGACGTCGGCGGCACCTTCACCGACTTCGTGCTGGTCGATGACCACCGCAAGCTGATCTTCCTGGGCAAGCAGCTGACCACGCCGCGCGACCCCAGCGAGGCGATCATCGCCGGCATCGAGCGGATCGTCCGCGAGGCCGCGGTGGAGATCGGCACGCTGGACGGCGTGGTGCACGGGACCACCCTGGTCACCAACACCGTCATCGAGCGCAAGGGCGCCAAGGTCGGCCTGGTCACCACGGGCGGCTTCCGCGACGTGCTCGAGATGGGGCACGAGATCCGCTACGACCTCTACGACCTGTTCCTGGAGAAGCCGAAGCCGCTGGTGCCCCGGCACCTGCGCCGGGAGGTGGACGAGCGCATCGACGCGACCGGCGCGGTGCTGCGCCCGCTGGACAAGGCCGGGTTCCGCTCCGCCATCGACTGGCTGCTGGAGCAGAAGGTCGAGGCGATCGCGGTGTCGTTCCTGCATTCCTACCGCAACGACGTGCACGAGCGGGAGGCGCTGGCCATCCTGCAGGCCGAGTACCCCGGCGTGCCGGTGACGCTGGGTTCCGCCGTGGCGCCCGAGATCCGGGAATACGAGCGGAGCAACACGGCGACCGCGAACGCCTACGTGCAGCCGCTGATGCAGCGCTACCTGGCGCGGCTCGCCGAGCAGCTGTCCGGGCTGGGCCATCGCGGCACCCTGTCCATCATGCTGTCCGCCGGCGGGCTGGCGACCATCGAGACGGCGTCCCGCTTCCCGGTGCAGCTGATCGAGTCCGGCCCCGCGGCGGGCGCCATCGCCGCCGCGCTCTATGCCAAGCTGACCGGCACCGACCACCTGATCTCCTTCGACATGGGCGGCACCACGGCCAAGATGTGCCTGATCGAGGACGGGGCGCCCGAGCATTCGAGCGAGTTCGAGGCCGGCCGGGTCAAGCGGTTCCGCAAGGGGTCCGGCCTGCCGCTGAAGGTGCCGGTGATCGACCTGATCGAGATCGGCGCGGGCGGCGGCTCCACCGCCTGGATCGACGGCATGGGATTGCTGAAGGTGGGACCCGAGAGCGCTGGCTCCGAGCCCGGCCCGGTCTGCTACCGCCGCGGCGGCGAGGACCCGGCCGTGACGGACGCGGACCTGCTGCTGGGCTATCTGTCGCCGGACTTCTTCCTGGGCGGCGACATGTCGCTGGACCTCGGGGCGGTGCGGCAGGCGGTGGACGCCAAGATCGCCAGGCCGCTCGGCATGACGGTCGAGCAGGGGGCCGCGGGCATCCACGCCATCGTCAACGAGAACATGGCGGCGGCGACCCGGATGTATATCGCCGAGAAGGGCCGCGATCCCCGCCGCTACACCATGATCGCCTTTGGCGGCGCCGGTCCCGTCCATGCCTACGGCCTGGCCAAGCTGCTGAAGCTGCGGCGGCTGATCTGCCCGCTGGGCGCCGGCGTGATGTCCGCGCTCGGCTTCCTGGTCGCTGCCCCGGCGGTGGACATGGTCCGCAGCTACGTGACCCGGCTGGACGTCGCCGACTGGAGCGAGGTGAACGGCTTCTTCGAGGACATGAGGGCCGCGGCGGTCGAGCGCCTGGTGGAGGCCGGCGCACGGGTGGAGGAGCTGACCTTCACGCGCCATGCCGAGATGCGCCATGTCGGCCAGGGCTTCGAGATCAGCGTGCCCCTGCCGGACGGGGCGCTGCACGGGGCGGCGCTGGACGAGGTCCGCGCGCAGTTCTTCCGCAAGTATGAGGAGCTGTTCGGCCGCCGCATCGACGGCGTGGGGATCGAGGCGCTGACCTGGCGCCTGCATGCCACCGCCCCGCAGTCGGACGTGACGCTGAGCTTCGCCGGGCAGAAGGGCGACACGGGCGGGCGGATCAAGGGCGAGCGCCAGGTCTACTTCCCGGAGACCGGCTATGCGCCCTGCCCGGTCTACAACCGCTACGCGCTGCGGAGCGGCGACGCCTTCCGCGGCCCGGCGGTGGTGGAGGAGCGCGAGTCGACCACCGTCATCGGTCCCGGCTCGACCGTGGCCGTCGATGAGTTCCTGAACCTCATCATCGACATCAACCAGCCGGCCGGCACGATGGCCGATCCGGGGGCCGACCCGGGGGCAAGCCATGCCGACGCCCGTTGAAGTCCTCGCCAAGGCCGCCCATGCCTCGGGCCGGACCACGGTGATCGGGGTCGGCATCGGCCCGTCGGGCCACGTGGCGCAGCCCAACGCGCTGCGTGACCCTTGATCCAGCGACCGGAGATCGAGTGATGGCGAAAGAAACCCCTGCCTACCTGTGGCTGGACGGCAAGGTCGTGGCTTGGCGCGACGGCACCATCCACGTGGCGAGCGAGGCCGTGGTGCGCGGCGAAAGCGTGTTCGAGGGCGTGCGGGCCTATGCCGGCGACGACGGCAAGGAGCTGTTCATCTTCCGCAACCAGGACCACCTGGACCGTCTGCGCCAGTCGGCCAAGATCATGCGCATGACCCTTCCCTACAGCGACGAGGAGCTGACGGCCGCGTTCAAGGCGCTGATCCGCGCCAACGGCTTTCGCGACAACGTCCATTTCCGTCCCACCGTGTATTTCGGCGAGGGCGAGTCCAACCAGTTCGACCCTTCCGAGATCGACACGGGCATGTACTGCCTCGCCTACCGCCGCACGCGGTCCAAGGCGGTGACCGAGGGCGTCAAGAGCTGCACCAGCACCTGGCGCCGGAACACGGACGTGTCGACGCCCTCGCGCATCAAGGCGGCGGGCAACTACCACAACAGCCGCCTGGCCCATGTGGAGGCCAGGATGAACGGCTTCTCCTCCCCGCTGATGCTGAACGACCGGGGCAAGGTTTCGGAAGGCCCGGCATCCTGCTTCATGATGATCCGCGGCAACCGGGTGATCACGCCGCCGGTCACGGCCGACATCCTGGAAAGCATCACCCGGCAGACGATCATCGACCTGTGCCGCGACGACCTGGGGTTCGAGGTGATCGAGCGCGACATCGACCGCACGGAGGTCTACATCGCGGACGAGGCGTTCTTCTGCGGCAGCGGGGCGGAGGTCACGCCCATGCTGTCGCTCGACCATTATCCGCTGGGGGCGGGCGGCGTCGGCCCGATCACCAGGCGGGTCCAGGACCACTACTTCGACGTGACGGCGGGCCGGGTGGAGAAATACCGCCACTGGCTGACCCCGGTCTACGGCACGGAAGGGTAGCGAACCGCCCATGGCCGCGGCAGGATCGATCGAAAAGGCGCTGTTCGCGGCCCGGGCGCGCGAGAGCGGCGTGCCCCTGACCGACGAGGAGATCGACACCCTCTTCGTGGGCTACGGGCTGCTGCAGCGCCTGGTCGCCGAGCTGGACCGTCCGGCCGATGCCGTGCTGGAGCCGGCACCGGTGTTCAGGCCCGTCGGCACGCCGTGACGCCGCTGACCATCGCGGAGGCCAGCCGGCGCATCGCCGGCCGCTCCCTGTCGCCGGTGGAGCTGACGGAGGCGTGCCTGGCACGGATCGACCGGCTCGACCCGGCCATCTCGGCCTTCATCGCCGTGACGCCGGAGCGGGCGCTGTCCGACGCGCGGGCGGCGGAGGCGCGCATCATGGCCGGGTCGCCGCGGTCCCCGCTGGACGGCATCCCCATCGGGCACAAGGACCTGTTCCATACCGCGGGCATCGCCACCACCGCGCATTCCCGAGTGCTGCGGGACCACGTGCCCGTCGCGGACGCGCATGTGGTCACCCGGCTGGCGCGGGCCGGGACGGCCATGCTGGGCAAGCTGGCGATGTACGAGTTCGCCCTGAACGGCTCTTCCCACGAAACGCCCTGGCCGCCGGCCCGCAATCCCTGGGCCTTGGACCGCTCCACCTCCGGCTCCAGCAGCGGCACGGCCTGCGCGGTCGCCGCCGGGCTGGTGCTGGGCGGAACCGGGACGGACACCGGCGGCTCCATCCGCGGCCCGGCCGCCTTCTGCGGCACCTCCGGCATCAAGCCCACCTACGGGCTGTGCAGCCGTGCCGGCAGCATCCCGCTCGCCTACACGCTGGACCATGTGGGCCCCATGGCCTGGACGGCCGAGGACAGCGCCATGCTGCTGCAGGGGATGGCGGGGCACGACCCGGACGACCCGGCCAGCGCGCAGGTGCCGCTGCCGGACTACCGCGCCGAGTTGGACAGGGGCGTGCGCGGCCTGCGGATCGGCGTCGTCCGCCACTTCTTCGAGGCCGATAACCCGGTGGGCGCCGAAACCCATGCGGGGATCGAGGCGGGCCTGGCCCTGCTGCGGTCCGAGGGCGCCGTGCTCCAGGAGACGACCCTGCCGCCGCTGCGCGCCTTCAGCGCGGTGAACCGGGTGATCATGAACTGCGAGGCCGCCGCCATCCACGAGCACTGGCTGCGGACCCGGCCGCGCGACTACTCGACGCGGCTCCGCAACCGGCTGATCCTCGCGGCCACGCTCAGAAGCTCCGACTACCTCCAGGCGCAGCGGCGGCGGCGGGAGCTGTGCCACCAGGTCGCCGCCGCCATGGCCGGGCTGGACCTGCTGGTGACGGGCATGGCGACCGGCGAGGCGCCGCCGGTGCGGGACACCTCGGAGTGGGACGGGCTGCTGGGGCTCAACTTCGCGGCGCCGTGGAACTTGACGGGGCTGCCGGCCATGAGCGTGTGCACGGGGTTCGGGCCGAACGGGATGCCGCTGTCGCTGCAGGTCGGCGGCCGGGCCTTCGGCGAGGCCACGGTGCTGCGCGCGGCGCATACCCTGGAGCGGAACACGCCGTGGCGCGACCGGCGGCCGGCCCTCGCGGCCTGACTTCGGCGCGGGTCACACCCGATAGACGACGCCCTTGCGATCCAGCATGCGGAGCACGCTGGCCCATTCGCGGCTGCCGAAGGTGCCGTCAGAACGCTGCTTCAGCTTGCGCGGCCCGGCCTCGGCCACGACCGCCTCGGCGACCGGGAGCGGCTTCTCGTTCAGGGCGCGGATGGCGACCTCCGCCTGGCAGGCGTGCTCGAAGTAGTACATCCGGGTGAAGGCTTCCGGGATGGAGGCGCCCAGCGCGAGCAGCCCGTGGTTGTGCAGCACGATGGCGTTGGCGGTGCGGCAGCTTCGCGCCAGGGCCTCGTGCTCGCCCGGCGCGCTGGTGGCGTCGTACTCGTGGTAGCCCAGCTCGTGCCAGATCTCGAGCGCATCCTGGCTGATCGGGCGCAGGCCGCGGCGCAGGCCGGACACGGCGACGCCGGCGCGGGTATGGGTGTGCATCACGCAGGCGACGTCCGGCCGGGTGCTGTAGACGGCGCCGTGGATGGTGAGGCCCGCCTTGTTCACGCCGCCGCCGCCGATCACGGCGCCGTCCAGACCCATCTTCACCAGGCTGGACGCGGTCACCTCGTCGAACATCTCGCCGTAGTGGTTGATCAGGAAGGCGCCGGGCTCGTTCGGCACGCGGGCGGAGAGGTGGTTGTAGATCAGGTCGGTCCAGCCGAACTGGTGCAGCACGCGATACAGCGCCGCCAGGTCGCAGCGCGTGTCCCACTCGGACTCCGTCATGCCGGGCGGTGTCGGTGCCCCACCCATATCGATTTCCTTCCCGCTACTGCCGGAGCTGCACCGGGAGCAGCAGCTCCGCGGGGAAGCCGTACTTCTTCGCGAGGGCCGCCAGGACGCCGTCACGTTCCTGGACCCTCAGCCCATCCAGGACGATGTTTGCCATCTCCGCGTTGCCCTTGGTCACGACCATGCCGGCGAGGATGTCCGTCGCCGCCGTGTACACGATCTCGATCCCCGGCTCCTTGAGCAGGCGAGCCCCCGCCGATGCGGCGTCGTCCAGCGCGAAGTCCACCCGGGCGTTGGCCACCTGGCGGAAGGCGGAGTTGCCGTCGACGGCCGGGAGGAAGGTGATGGGCGGCTTGTTCGCATCCACGCACGCCTTGTTCAGGCGCTCGATGTGCATGGCGGAGGAGCTGCCGGTCGTCGCGGTGCCGGTGGTGCCGCAGAGGTCGTCGGGATGGGTGAGCCTCCTGGGGTTGCCCTTCTGCACCTCCATGCTCTGCCCGGCCTGCATGTAGACGATGAAGTCCGCCCGCGTCGCCCGGTCCGGCCGGTAGTTCACGGCGCCGATCATGAGGTCGGACGACCCGGCGAACAGGGCGGCCAGCAGGCCGGACCACGCCCCTTTCACGAACTCGTACTTCAGCCCGGCGCACTCCATCGCCTTGGTGACCATCTCCACCTCAAGCCCGAGCATGCGGTCGGGCGAGGCGGGATCGGAGAAGGCGTAGGGCGGCTGCAGCGGCGAGACGCCGATCTTGACCAGCCTGTTCGCATAGGTCGGGTACTTCAGTGCGGCCTTGCCAGGCTCGCATCCCGGCTCCTGCGCCAGGGCCGGCGCGCTGGGCCAGGCCAGCAGGACAAGCAGGCAAGCCGCCGCACAACGCCCAACCATGCATCGCTCCTACCGGTATACCCTTATACCTTATGGAGCCGGGATCGCCCTGACAACAGCCATCTGGCCGCGTCGCGCGACGGGCGCCTGCGCCCAGGGGCGCATCCGGAAAGAAGCCCGTTGACAAAACGACAACCAGTATACCCAATAAGTGGATGCCGCATCCGGCCGTGTTCGTCATGGGTCGGCTGGTCAAGGGCGCGGGCCTCGTCCGCGCGTCCCGCGACCCCTTCACTCGAACGGAGTTCCACCACGATGCTGCGACGCCTGACCCTGACCTGCATGGCGGCCCTCATAGCCGCGTCCTGCGCCGGCGCCGCCCAGGCGCAGGCTGCAAGGTGCGAGCCGGAGAAGGTCGCGACGAAGTATCCGAAATACGCGAACCAAGTCGTGAAGATCGCGGCGACGCCCACGGGCCTGCCGTTCACCTACGCCGACCCCGCCGATCCCAACCGGATGACCGGGCTTGAGATCGAGCTGATCGAGGCCGCCATGAAGTGCGCCGGGCTGAAGTACGAATACAACAAGGGCGCCTGGGCCGGCCTGCTGCAGTCCATGTTCAACGGCGTGTCCGACGTCATGGCGGGCAACGTGAACTACCGGCCGGACCGGGCGCAGCGGGTGGATTTCGTGCTCTACTCCAATGCCGGCGCGACCGTGCTGGTGCAGAAGGGCAACCCGAAGAGGATCACCACCTTGGCCGATCTGTGCGGCAAGACCGGGTCCGCCACGGTCGGCGGCTCCTCCGCCATGGAGATCGAACGGCAGAGCAAGGAATGCGTCGCCGGGGGCAAGCCGGCGATCAACTTCATCCCCGCGGCGGATGCCGAGGCCGCATACCGCCAGGTGTCCAACAGCCGCAACGACTTCGTCATGGACGATGCCGGCTCCGCAGCCGCCCGGCTCAGCGCCAGCTCCGAGATGGACATGGCGCTGACCGTGAAGTCCGACCGCCGGAGCGGCTTCGTGGTCGCCAAGGGCAACGAGGACATCCTGCGCGCCGTGGCGGAGGGCCTGCAGGCCCAGGAGCAGGACGGAAGGCTGGTGGCGCTGATGAAGAAGTACGACCTGGACCCCGGCCTGCTGATCCCGGTCAAGATCGAGCACTAGGCAGGCGCCCATCAGTCTGCGCACAGGCAACAACCTAAGCAGGGTCGCGCCGCGCGCTGAGCGCGGCAGCCTCACGGTCCCCTCCCCGGTCGGCCGTGGGGTTTGCCGGGCCGTGAAAGCGCCAAGCCGAGGAGGCTCAGGATGACTTGGGAACGGGAGTCCGGCATCCTTGATCTCGGCGACTGGCCAGTCGAGAAGGGGGGGCACATCCGCGATGCCCGGCTGTCCTGGGCACGTCACGGCACACTCAACGCCGCACGCGACAACCTGATCCTCTACCCCTCCAGCTATGCGAGCCAGCATACCGCCATGGCTTGGCTCGTCGCCCCTGACGGCATCCTGGACCCGACCCGCTGGTGCGTGCTGGCGGTCGACATGTTCTCGAACGGCCTGTCGTCGGGCGCCGCGGACACGCCGGACTACCCGGCCATCGTGACCGTCGCGGACAATGTTCGCGCGCAGCACGCGCTCGTGACGCAGGTGTTTGGAGTTCGGAGGCTTGCGGCGGTCTACGGCTTTTCCATGGGTGGCATGCAGGCCTACCACTGGGCCGCCCTGTATCCGGAGCAGGTCGCGCGTGCCATCGTGGTCTGCGGCAGCGCGCGAACGTCCCCGCACAACAAGGTCTTCCTGTCAGGGCTGCTCCGAACCCTGGAAGCGGCACCGGAGCATCAGGGCGGCGGCCGCTTCTCGGCTGAGCCGAAGGCGGCCTTGAACGCGTTCGGGCACATCTACGCCGGATGGGGCCTGAGCCAGGACTTTTACCGGGCCGAGCTTCATCGGAAGGTTCTCGGGGCACCCGACCTGGAGACCTATGTCCGCACGGACTGGTCCGAGAGCTTCATGCGTCGCAGGGCTGCGAACCTCTACGCCCAGGCCCTCGCCTGGTATCACGGCGACATCAGCGACAACGGGCTCTATCGGAAAGACCTGGCCGCGGCCCTCCAGGCGATCCGCGCGCGGGTCATGCTCCTGCCGAGCGAGACGGACCTCTACTTCCGCGTGGCGGACAGCGCGGCGGAACTGACGCAGCTTGCGACGGGCACGATCCGGCCGATCCCGAGCGTGTGGGGTCACCAGGCTGGGAACCCGAGCAGCAATCCCGTCGATGCCGGGTTCATCCGGGCGAACGTTCGTGACTGGCTTGAGCGATGAACGACCGGTGCGGCCTCACCGTCCACCTCATATAGCGCGCCCAAGCCCCCTCGGAGCACCCGATGCCAATCGACTACGCCCTGGATGAAGCGGGGATTGCGACCGTCACGATCAACCGTCCCGACCGGCTGAACGCGCTGGACAGCGAGCACTACGCCGAGTTGTCCCGGACCTGGATGGAGGTGCGGGACGACCCGGCGGTGCGCTGCGTCATCGTCACCGGCGCGGGCGAGAAGGCCTTCTGTGCCGGGGCCGATATCAAGGCCGTCGTCGGGCAGAAGGTCGAGCTGTGGGAGGTCTGGCGCTCGCAGCAGACGCCGTTGATCAACCGGGGACTCGAGATCTGGAAGCCGGTGATCGCCGCGGTGAACGGCTACTGCCTCGGCGGCGGCATGACCCTGCTCCTCGCGACGGACATCCGCGTCGCCGTCCCGCATGCCGAGTTCGGGGTGCCGGAGGTCAAGCGCGGCATCATCGCCGGGCTGGGCGGGACGCAGCGTATGGTGCGGCAGCTTCCGCACGCGCTGGCGATGGAACTGCTGCTCACCGGGGACCGGGTGGACAGCGACTGGGCGCTGCGGGCCGGGCTGATCAACAAGGTGGTCCCGGCAAGCGAGCTGATGGCGACCGCACGGCGCTACGCGGAGTCCATCGCGCGGAACGCGCCGCTGGCCGTGCAGGCCGCCAAGGAACTTGCCCTGCGCGCGCGCGACGCCAGCCTGGCGGACGGGATGCGGATGGAGCAGTTCACCAACACGCTGCTGGAACAGCTCTCGACCGACGTGCAGGAAGGGCGGACGGCATTCATCGAGAAGCGGAAGCCCAGCTTCCAGGGACGATGATCCCAAGCCACGGCGCGGCTTCGATCCGCCGCCGTCTTCTTTCACGCTTGCCCGTCGCGATTGACGGGGACAGCATCGTCCAACGTGAGGCCACGGTGGGACTGCGGCAGTCCGCAGCCGCCGCCCGACGATGCAGAAGGATCGAGTCATGACCATGCGCGTGCGCGCCGCCATCCTGCGGCAGTCCGGACTGCCCCGCCCCTATGCGGAGAGCAAGCCGCTGACCATCGAGACGGTGGAGCTGGCGCCGCCCGGCCCTGGGGAGGTGCTGGTCCGCATCGCCGCCGCCGGCCTGTGCCACTCCGACCTGTCCGGCATCAACGGCGACCGTCCCCGGCCCTTGCCGATTGCGCTGGGCCACGAGGCCGCGGGCGTGGTGGAGGCGCTCGGCGACGGCGTGGACGACCTGGAGGCCGGGGACCACGTGGTCATGTCGTTCCTTCCGACCTGCGGGCATTGCGGCCCGTGCTCCTCCGGCCGGGCGGCGCTGTGCACGCCGGGCCACGCCGCGAACGCGCGGGGCACCCTGCTGTCCGGCGCGCGGCGCATCGCGTGCGAGGGGGTGGCGGTCAATCACCACTCCGGCGTCTGCGCGTTCTCGGAACGCTCGGTCATCCACCGCCGCTCCATCGTGAAGGTGGACCGCGACCTGCCGTTCGAGCACGCGGCCCTGTTCGGCTGCGGGGTGATGACGGGGGTGGGCGCCGCGCTGAACACCTGCGGCGTCACGCCGGGTCAGAGCGTGGCGGTCGTGGGGCTGGGCGGCGTGGGCCTGTCCTCGGTGCTCGGCGCCGTGGCGGCGGGGGCGGGCCGCGTGGTCGCGATTGACCTGGCGGCGGACAAGCTCGCCCTCGCACGCACGCTGGGCGCCACCGACACGTTCCTGGCAGGTGACGAGGGAACAGCCGCCGCGGTGCGCGACCTCACCCATGGCGGGGTGGACCATGCCATCGAGATGGCCGGGGCGGCGAAGGCGTTCGAGCTCGCCTTCGCCATCACCCGCCCCGGCGGCACGACCACCACGGCCGGCCTCGCCCGGCCCGGGACGAACTTCGCCCTGCCGGCCGTGGCGCTGGTGGGCGAGGAGCGGAGGGTGCAGGGCTGCTACATGGGCAGCTGCGTGCCGAGCCGGGACATCCCGCGCTTCATCGCCATGTTCCGCCAGGGCCGGCTGCCGGTGGACCGCCTGCTCTCCAGCACCGGCCCGCTCGACGACATCAACGCCGCCTTCGACCGGCTGGACCGGGGCGAGGTCGTGCGCCACGTCATCCTCCTGTAGCGGGGGCCTCATGGCGGCTTGCTGGATGCTCAGCCTGGACCGACGCGCTCCAGGCTGGAGGACATGTGGAACCGGCTGGCGGGATGGACGGACACCGAGCCGACGATCAGGGCGCCGCTGTCGTCCAAGTAGTGCCGGACGATGCGCAGCGCGGGCGATCCTGCCTCCGCGATCAGGAGCGAGGACAGCCGCCGGTCGATCAGCACCGCCGTGACGTCCTGCTTGATCCGTGCGATGCGCTGCCCCGTGCGCTCGGCGACGAAGCTGCTGATCAGACGGTCCGGCGACCGTCGCGCGAGGTCCCCGACCTCGGCGTGCACCGGATCGACATACACGTCCGTCAATCCCAGGGGCACGTCGCCCGTGAGGCGGTCGTAGCGCAGGCTTGAGACGCGGAACCACTGGGTGCCGGCCGGGCAGCTCAGGTCCTTCGCCAGCGCCGGGCTGGCCGTGACGAGGCCGGCCCTGTGGACGGACCGCACGTGGTCCGCCCCGTAACGCACCAGGTCGTCCACGGAGGCGACCGTCTGGCGGTAGCTCCTGGTCGGCTGGGCCGCCTGCACCACCGTGCCGAGCCGCTTGCGCCGGGTGACCAGGCCCCCATCCGCGAGGTCCGCGATCGCGATCCGGACGGTGTGACGGCTGACCCCATAATGCGCGCACAGCTCCAGTTCCGTCGGCAGCACGCTCCCGACTGGCAGCGACCCGGCGGCGATGGCGTCCCTGAGGTCGCGCGCGATGTCGGCGTGCCGGGGGGGCGCCGTCCCGTCAGCCTTGCTTTTATGTCCGGACATATTTAGCATCCTCCCATAATCGCCATCCCGGACCATGCCAATGCCTGTCGCCCCATTCGCTGCCGCCACGCCCGCGACGACGGCGATCGACTCGATACTGTATCGCGACGCGTTCGGCACTCCCGCCATGCGTGCGATCTTCGCGGACCACGCGCTGATCGCACGCTATGTCGAGGTGGAGGTCGCGCTGGCCCGGGCGGAGGCCCGTTGCGGCGTGATCCCCGACGCCGCGGCGCGGGAGATCGCGGCCAAGGCCGACGCGCGGACGCTCGACCTGGACCTGCTGCGGCGCGAGACGGACAACGTCGGCTACCCCATCCTGCCTCTGGTCCATCAGCTCGCGGCGCAGTGCGGCGAGGCCGGCCGCTGGCTGCATTGGGGCGCCACGACGCAGGACATCATGGACACGGCGGTGGTGCTGCAGATCCGCGACGCGCTGGCGATCGTGGAGGCGGACGTCGCGGCGGTGCGGACGATCCTGGCCGGCCTCGCGCAGCGCCACCGCGAAACGCCCATGGCCGGGCGCACCCACCTGCAGCACGCCCTGCCCGTCACCTTCGGCTACAAGGCCGCCGTCTGGCTCTCGATGTTCGACCGACACGCCGAACGCCTGGCGCAGCTGCGGCCTCGCGTGCTGGTGGGCCAGTTCGGGGGCGCCGCGGGCACGCTCGCCTCCCTCGGCGACCGCGGCCTGGAGGTGCAGCAGGCCCTGGTGGAGGAGCTTGGCCTGGCGGCCCCGGTCGCGACCTGGCACGTCGCGCGCGACGGCTTCGGCGAGACCGTCAACCTGCTTGCCCTCGTCACGGGGTCGCTGGGGAAAGTCGCCTACGACATCATGCTGCTGTCCTCGACCGAGTTCGGCGAGGTGCAGGAGCCGTTCGTCCCGGGGCGGGGCGCGTCCAGCACCATGCCGCAGAAACGCAACGCGATCTCGTCGGAGCTGATGCTGGCCTGCTCCAAGGCGGTGCAGCGCCATGCCGGGCTGATGATGGACGCCATGGTGCAGGACCTGGAGCGTGCGACCGGGCCTTGGCACGCGGAATGGCTCGCGATCCCCGACAGCTTCATGCTGACCGCGGCCGCGCTGCACCAGGCGAAGTTCGCGCTCGGCGGCCTCGTGGTGGACGCCGGCCGGATGGCCCTCAACCTCGGCATGAGCAAGGGCCTGATCGTGGCGGAGGCGGTCATGATGGGCCTGGCGCCCCATGTCGGCCGGCAGGACGCGCATGACCTGGTCTATGCCGCCTGCCGCCACGCCAACGACACCGGCGCGAGCCTCGCGGACGCGCTCGGCCGGCAGCCCGGCATCACCGCCCATCTCGACCCCGCCGCGATCAGGCGGCTGACGGACCCGGCCAACTACCTGGGCGCCGCGCCGGCGATGGTGGACCGCGTCCTCCAATCGGTGCCGCGGCCCGGAGGCGGCCATTGAGCGCGGAGGCGGGCGCGGCGCCCAAGCGGCCTGCGTGGCGCG
>CAHJXG010000355.1 GCA_903644035.1 Rhodospirillales bacterium | reverse complement strand
GCCGATGCGCAGACGCCGCACCTGCGCGCCCAGCCGGGCCAGATGGACCTGCCACAGAGCCGATGCCTCCTCCGACGGCGCCGTGGGCCGGTCGGTCAGGGCCGCCAGCGGGCGATGGCGCAGGCCGGAGGCGCGTTCCAGCCGCCGGTCCGCCTCCGCCATGGACGGCACTCGCACCTGGTGCAGCCGGCGCCAGAGCAGCCAGCCCGCCAGCAGCAGCACGGCCGTCAGCAGCAGGACGCGCGGCCAGGGCGGCAGCAGCCCCGGGATGTCCAGCAACGCCGCGCAGGCATAGACCCCCATCACGCCGAGCGCCGGCCACGCCGCCGGCCAGAACCGCTCGAACCACAGGACGAGCCGCGCCGCGCCGCGCTTCCGGCGCAGCGCCATGTCGGCCGGCGATGCCGGGGGCGGCGTCACTCGAACCAGCCCGGGACGGTCTCTCCGGCCCACAGCGACTCCAATGGCTGGCGCGCGCGGATGACCGACCAGCGATCGCCATCGACCAGCACCTCGGCGGCCAGCGGCCGTGCGTTGTAGGTGGAGCTCATCACCGAACCATATGCGCCCGCGTCCAGGATCGCCAAGCGCGCGTTGCGTGCCAGAGGCGGCAGGGCGCGGCCTCGCGCGAAGGTGTCCCCGCTTTCGCAGACCGGCCCCACGATGTCGCAGGGCGCCACCGGCCGCGCCGCGTCCACGGCCGACACCGGCACGATGCCGTGCCAGGCGTCGTACATCGCGGGCCGCAGCAGGTCGTTCATCGCGGCGTCCAGCACCACGAACCGCCGGTCGCCGGTCGATTTCACCAGCACGCTCGATGCGAGCAGCAGCCCGGCCGACCCCACCAGCCATCGACCCGGCTCCACCGCCAGCTCCAGCTCCATCGAGCCGAGCGTCGCCCGGATCGCGCCGGCGAAGGCGGCCGGGGAGGCGACCGGCTCGCCGCGGTAGCCGATGCCCAGGCCCCCGCCGCAATCGACCATGCGCACGGATTGTCCCGAGGCGCGCAGGTCCCGCACCAGGTCGGCCGTGCGGGCGTAGGCGGCGCGGTAGGGCGCCATCGACAGGATCTGGCTGCCGATGTGCAGCGCCAACCCGACCGGCTCGATGCCGGGCAGCCCGGCGGCGTGGGCGTAGAGGGATGCGGCCGAGCCGTAGGCGATGCCGAACTTGTTGTCGGCCCGGCCCGTCGTGATCTTGGCGTGGGTGCCGGCGTCCACGTCCGGGTTGATCCGCAGCGCGACCCGGGCCATGCGGCCCATGGCGTGCGCGATGCCGGACAGCATGGCCAGCTCCTCCGCGCTCTCCACGTTGACCTGGCCGACCCCGGCCTCCAGCGCGAGCCGCAGCTCCCACTCGGCCTTGCCCACCCCGGAGAACACGATGTGCCCGGCGTCGATCCCACCCAACATCGCCCGCCGCAACTCGCCGCCGCTCACCACGTCGGCGCCGGCGCCACCCAGCGCCATGAGGCGCAGCACGGCCAGGTGATCGTTCGCCTTCACCGCGTAGTGCACCCGCGCCGGCAGCGCCGCCTCGTCGAGCGCCGCTTGCAGCGCCCGGAGCCGCCCGCGGATGCTGCCGGCCGAGATCACCCAGGCGGGCGTGCCGACCTCGTCGGCCACGGCGTTGAGCGGCACGCCCTCCATCAGCAGGCCGTCCATGGCGTGCATCGACAGATGCGGCCGGGCGGCGATCAGCTCGCCGAACGTCGGGTCGGGGTCGTGCGGCACGGCGGCGGGGTGGGGCATGGTCACCGGGAGGGGTAGGTGCGGGGATAGGTGATCTCGTTGGCCGGGCCGGGCGGGTTGGGCGAGCCTTTCTTGCCGCAGGACGCGAGCAGCACGAGGGCGATCAACAGCGCGGCCCTCATCGCAGCGCCGCCTGCCAGCGCGCCGCCTGCGCCGCCACGTTCGCCGGCGCGGTGCCGCCGAAGCTGGTCCGGCTCCTGACCGAGGCGTCGACCGTCAGCACCTCGAACACCGCCGCGGTGATGCCGGGCTCGATGGCCTGCATCTCCGCGAGATCGAGGTCCGCCAGCCCCACGCCGCGCGCCTCCGCCGCCGCCACCACGCGCCCGGTCACGTGGTGCGCCGTGCGGAACGGCAGCCGCAGCACCCGCACCAGCCAGTCCGCGAGATCCGTCGCCGTCGCGAACCCCGACCCGGCCATCGCCCGCATCCGCGCGAGGTCCGGCGCCATGTCCCGCACCATGCCGCCGGTCGCCGCGAGCGACAGCGCCAGCGCGTCGGCGGCGTCGAACACCGGCTCCTTGTCCTCCTGCATGTCCTTGGCGTAGGCGAGCGGCAGGCCCTTCATCACCGTCAGCAGCGCCACGAGCGCCCCGGTGATGCGCCCGGTCTTGGCGCGGGTGAGTTCCGCCGCGTCCGGGTTGCGCTTCTGCGGCATGATGCTGCTGCCGGTGGTGAAGGCGTCCGACAGCCGCACGAAGCCGAACGGCGCGCTGCACCAGATCACCAGCTCCTCCGCGAGGCGCGACAGGTGCATGGCGCAGATCGCCGCCGCTCCCAGGAACTCCAGCGCGAAATCGCGGTCCGACACGGCGTCGAGCGAGTTGGCGGTCGGCCGGTCGAAGCCGAGCGCCGCCGCGGTGTGGTCACGGTCGATGGGGAAGCTGGTGCCGGCCAGCGCCGCCGAACCCAGCGGGCACTCGTTCAGCCGGCGGCGGCAGTCCTGCAGGCGCCCGCGGTCGCGGGCCAGCATCTCGACATAGGCCAGCAGATGATGCCCGAACGTCACCGGCTGCGCCGTCTGCAGGTGGGTGAAGCCCGGCATCGGGTCGGCAGCGAACGTCGCCGCACGGTCGGCCAGCGCGCGCATCACGTCGGCCACCTGCAGGTCCAGCCCGTCCAGCGCGTCCCGCACCCAGAGGCGGAAGTCGGTCGCCACCTGGTCGTTGCGGCTGCGCCCGGTGTGCAGGCGCTTGCCGGCCTCGCCGATGCGCTCCGTGAGCCGCGCCTCGATGTTCATGTGGATGTCCTCGAGGTCCTCCACGAACGGGAAGCGCCCGGCCTCGATCTCGGCCGCGATGGCATCGAGGCCGCCGCGGATCGCCGCCTCGTCGCCCGGCGCGATCACCCCGGCGCGGGCCAGCATGGCGGCGTGCGCCAGGCTGCCGCTGATATCCTGCCGCCACATCCGGCGGTCGAAGCCGATGGAGGCGTTGATGTCCTGCATGATGACGGAGGGGCCGCGGGCGAAGCGTCCGCCCCATTGCGCGTTGGCCTCGGCGTTGCGCAGGGTCTCGGCGGCGCCAGGACCCGCTTGGCTCGGCCCGGCTTCGACCCCATTTGGGCCAGACGTGTTGACAGTGTCGCTACTCAAGGACGCACCATGGTTCCAACGAAGCGCCGCGCCGTGCTGGCGGCGGCCCTGACCCTACCGGTCGCGCTGGCCCCGCGCAAACCGCAGGCGGCGACGCCTGGCCTGTCCGACCTGTCGCGCCTCCAGGCCGTGGACGGCGCGACGGTGCCGGAGTTCCGCTTCTCCACCGCCGACGGCACGGTCCGCACCCTGGCCGACTATGCCGGGCAGGGGGTCGTGCTGAACCTGTGGGCCACCTGGTGCGTGCCCTGCGTCGCGGAGATGCCTGCGCTCGATGCCCTGTCCCGGCTGGTGGCGGGCGACGGCGTGGCGGTCCTGGCGCTGTCATCCGACCGCGGCGGTGCCCCCCCGGTCGAGCGGTTCTACCGGGACAAGGGCATCCAGACCCTGCCTGTGCTGCTGGACTCCCGCGGCGACGCGGCGCGGGCCCTGGGCGTACGGGGCATTCCCACCACGCTGCTGATCGACCGCACCGGCAAGGAGCGCGGGCGGCTGGAGGGCGCGGCCGACTGGGCGAGCGCCGGCTTCGTCCAGGCGATCCGCCGCATGGCCGGCCCAGCGGCTCACTCCTTGGGCAAGCCGGACCGCGGGTCGAACGCCTGACCCGGCGCCCACTCCCGCAGGAAGTCCCGCAAGGCGTCGTCCGCCGGGCCGACGACGACGCGCAGCGTCGCGTAGGCGTCCCCAGCCGGCTGCCCGCCATGTTCCGGGATGCCCTTGCCGCGCAGCCGCAGCTTGGTCCCGCCGTCCGAACCCGGCGGAATCGCCATGGTGACGGTGCCTGCGACCGTCGGCACCGGCACGCGGCCGCCCAGCACCGCCTCACCCAAGGTGATCGGCAGGTCGAGGTGGATGTCGCGGCCCTCCCGGCGGAACAGCGGGTGCGCTGCCACCGTGATCTCGATCAGCGCGTCGCCCGCCGGCCCGCCCGCGCCGCCGGGCTGGCCCTTGCCGCGCAGGCGCAGCGTCTGCCCGCTTTCCGTCCCCGGCGGGATCTGCACGTTCAGGTCGCCGCCCCCCGGCAGAGCCAGGCGCTGCACAGCACCGCGCGCCGCGTCGAGGAAGGAGACGTTGAGCGTGTAGCGTTGGTCGGAGCCGCGCCGCGCCCGCGCCGCGCCGCGCGCCTGCCCGAACATGCCCGCCAGGATGTCGTCCATGTCGCCGTTGGCAAAGGGCGCGCCGCCGGGCCGGTAGCCGCGCGGCGGGACGTCCTGCCCGGTGGCGTCGACCTCTCCCCGGTCGAATCGCGCCCGCTTCACGGGGTCGGACAGCAGGTCATGCGCCCCGGAGATGGCCTTGAACCGCTCCTCGGCCTTCTTGTCCCCGGGGTTCACGTCGGGATGGCTGGTCTTGGCGAGCTTCAGGAAGGCGGAGCGGATTTGCTGTTCTGACGCGGTGCGGGGAATGCCCAGCAGCGTATAGGGATCGTCGGCCAACGGCACCTCTCATGGATCGGTCAGGCAGCATAGCGCATTTGACCCGCCGAGACCCAGCCGTGGAGCCGCCTAGCGCACCGTCACCACAAGCCGCATCTTCGGATGGATGCCGCACAGCACGGTGAAGGTCCCGGCGACGGGGAACCGCTCCTCGACGATCCTGCCAGGCTCCTGCTCGCCGCTGTCGAAGCTGAAGGCGGGCGAGGTGGAGTAGAGGTGATGCAGGAGCTGTCCGTCGTCGTTCACGAAGCGGACCGCGCCGCCGCGTGCGACCTCGACCTGCTGAGGCTGAAACTTGCGGTTCGCCTGGGTCACGGTGGGAGTGTCGGCCGCCCACGCTGCCCAGGCGCCCAGGACCAGGGTCAGCGCGCCGCCGAGGGCCGGGCAGAGCCGTGGGCGGCGTCGGGCGGTCATGGGGCGGCTCCTGGCTTCGCGGCGGATCGTGCGGCCACGATGTCGCGGTGCATCGGCGCCAGCAGCGCCAGCAGCCGGTTCTGGGTCCAGAACGGCACGCCCTCCGCGTCCATCGCGTCCTGCAGGGTCTCGACCATCGCGTTGAAGTGGCGCGGCGCGAGGTTGAGGTCGGCGTGCGCCGCCTTCATGCCGCGGCCGGGGTAGCGGCACGGTCCGCCGGTCAGCACGCAGAACTGCAGCATCAGCAGTCCCCGCAGCCGCTCGATGTTGGCGTCGTCGAAGGTGTCCTTGATCCGCGGGTCCAGGAGGGCGCGGTGCACCATGCCGTCCACGATCCGCGTAAGCCCGGCGCGCTGCCCCAGCTCGTCGTACAGCGTGCCGGCGCGGGCCGGCGCGGCCAGCAGCGTCGCGGCCAGCACGAGCACCGCCACGGTCCTAGAAGCCAAGCTGAAGGCTGGCATAGACCCCCTCCTGATTCTTGCGTGTGGCGATGCTGCCGAGGTTCACGTAGGCGAGCGTCACCGAGACCGCCTTGGTCGGCAGCCAGGTGACGAAGGCGTCGTACCAGTCGCTCTCCCGGGCGAAGCGCAGGTTGTCCGGCTTCGTGCGGTACTCGGCGCCCACCGCCACGCTGCGGCTCAGCAGCACGGCGGCCGACCCCTCGAACTCCGGGTGGTAGGCGTCGCTGCGGTCGCCGCCGAAGCCGAGGATGCCGGCCTGGTTCGCCCGCGTCATCCTCACCGTGGCGTTGAGCAGCAGGCTCTGCGCCAGGAACAGCTTGGTCGCCGCCACGTAGAAATCGACGCCCTGGTCCGACTTCGCCCCGATGGCGCGCAGCACGGCGGCCCGGTCGTTCACCTTGTACTGGAGCCCAACCGCGACCTGCGGCATCCAGCTGTCCTGGTCCAGGATGCCGTCGCCGAACAGGCGCAGCTTGGCGCCGAACACGTCCTGGCTGAACTGGTATCCGCCGCCCAGGCCCAGCGCCCGCCCGGTGGCCCCGGTGTCGAAGAACTGCCGGGCATAGGACAGCTCGACCCGGTCATACAGCCCGACCGCCGCGCCCAGGGTGGACAGGGTGAAGTTCGTCACCCGGACCACGGTGCCGTGCACGTTGGCGCCCACGGCGTCCCGCGTGCCGTATCCGGTGATCAGCGCCCAGGGCGCCAGCCCGCCGCCGCCCGCGCCCTCGACCTGAATGAGGCCCGCAGTCGCGATCAGCTTCCCGCGTTCCGGCAGCCGGTCCTGCGCCTCTGCCGGCGCGGACCAGATGCAGGCGGCCAACGCGGCCCGTGCCGCGTCCCGAACGATCCGCCTGAATGATCCCTGCGCCATGATCTGCATCATCCGCCCCGACCCTCCGATAACGCATCCAAGGCCTAACACATCACGAAAACAAAATAATATATTTTAAATAACAAAATATTAAGTGCGCAGACCGCTTCCAGACGAGGACGCGTCACAGCTACAGTCACGAGACTTTGGCAGGAGGTCCTGGGCAAGATGCTGGAATGTCGATCTCAATCCGCCGCCTCGCCATGCTGGACGGCGCACGACCGGTATCCGGCGCTGCGCGGACCGGCTTGCGCTTGACCATCCGGTCCAAGATTTCGCTGGCCTTCCTGTGCATGGGCGGCATCGCCGCCGGCCTCGGCGCCTATGCCGTCGTCAGCATCGCCGCGGTCGGCCGTCTGACGGAGCAGACGTTCGATGGCGCCCTGATGTCGATCAACTACGCGCGCGAGGCATCGGAGGACTTCGCAGGCATCGAGGCCGCAACGGCCCGCCTGGCCTATGGGATCACGCCGGCGGACCAGGCCGACCTTGCGGTGCTAGTGGACGACCTGTCGCGGGAGCTGGATGACGACCTCGCCATCACCATACAGCGCGGCCTCTCGCCCGAGGTGACGCGGGCGGCGGCCGACGTCGCCGCCGCCGTCGCCGAATGGCGCATCGCAGCGGGGCTGAGAGGCGGCACAGGGGCCGTGGTCGGCAGCCCCCAGGTGGACGCGCTCGCCCGTCTCGTGAGCGAACGCTTTGAGCTGCTGATCAACCAAGTCGCGGGCGACGGCTTCCGGTTCCGGCAGCGCGCCCGGGAGAAGGTGGCGCAAGCCAGGTCACTGGCGCTGCTCGGCACAGGAGGGGCGGTGCTCCTCGGCACAGCCGTCGCCGTCCTGCTCACCCGGCGCATCATGGGGCCGGTCGCGGCCGCCTCCGCCGCAGCGCGCCGGATTGCGGCCGGCCAGCTCGACACGCACATCCCGGTGGCCGGCACCGATGAGCTGGGCGTGCTGCTTGCGGCCATGGCGACGATGCGGGCCAACATCGCGGCCACGGTGGCGCGAGAGGTCGCGCAGCGCCGGTCGGCCCAGGCTTTCCTGACCGACGCCATCGAAGGGTCGAGCGAAGGGGTGATGGTCGTGGACAGCGCCGGTACGGTGGCGGTCGCCAACACCCGCATGAGCGAGTATCTGCGCATCCTGCAAGGCGGTGCGGACCGTGCATCATCCGCTGCGCTTGCGGACAGCGCGCCGCTGCGCGCGCTGATGAGCGCCGTTGACAGCGCCGGGGAGATCTCCCTTCCCGACGGCCGATGGCTGCGCGTCAGCCGCAGCGCCACCCGAGAGGGCGGATTCGTCGCCATATGCAGCGACATCACTGGCCGCAAGCAGCATGAGGCGGCGTTGGCGCTTGCCAACACCTGGCTGGACGCCGCGTTGAACAACATGGCCCAGGGGCTCTGCATGTATGACGCAGATCACCGGCTGCGGCTGATCAACCGAAAATTCTGCGAGCTTTTCAACCTGGGACCCACGATGCCGCTCCTCGGCATGCCGTTCCGGACCGTGTTCGACCTTTGCGTCGACGCTGGCGCCTACAACCCGGCGGAGGCGGACCGCCTGTTCGAAGGCCGCATGGTGGAGATCGCCCGAGGCGTGGCCTACACCCATGTGCTGGAGACGCGGCAGGGCCGCGTGCTCTCGCTCGTGCATCAGCCGATGCCCGACGGCAGCTGGCTCACGACCTATGAGGACATCACGGGTCGGGTGAAGGCGGAGGAGAAGGTCTCCCACATGGCGCGCCACGACGCGCTGACCGGGCTGCCGAACCGGGCCGTGCTGCGGGAGATGGTGGAGGCTGCGGCCGCAAAGCGTGAGCATGGCAGCGCGTTCGCCGTCCTGTTCATCGACATCGACCAGTTCAAGGCGGTCAACGAGACGCTCGGCTTCCCTGTAGGAGACCAGGTGCTGCGGGAGGTGGCAGAACGCCTCGCCGGCTGCCTGCGCAGGACGGAGACGGCCGCAAGGCTCGGTGCGGATGAGTTCTCGGTCTTGATGTCCGGTCTGCAGCGGCCGGAAGACGCCGCCGAGGCCGCCCGCCGGGTGAGCGGCGCGATCAGCGTGCCCTACGCCATCGATGGGCACGAGATCGTGATCGGGATCTGCATCGGCATCGCCATGGCCCCGACAGACGGCACGGCGGTCGATGCGCTGCTGCGCAAGGCCGATCTGGCGCTCCACCGGGCGAAGCAGGACGGCCGCGGCACAGTCTGCTTCTTCGAGCCGGAGATGGACGCCCGGCAGCAAGCCCGGCGCGCGATGGAGATCGACCTGCGCGCGGGCCTGGCCAACCGCGAGTTCGAACTGCTGTACCAGCCGCTGTTCGACCTTCGGGAGAACCGCGTCTGCGGCTTCGAGGCCCTGATCCGCTGGAACCATCGGGCCGGCCGCGTGCCTCCTGTCGAGTTCATCCCGGTGGCCGAGGACACCGGCCTGATCGTGCCGATCGGCGAGTGGGCGCTGACCCAGGCTTGCACCGAGGCGGCGACCTGGCCGGACAACGTGAAGGTCGCCGTCAACGTCTCCCCCATCCAGTTCCGCAGCCCCCGCCTCGTCTTGGCCGTCCAGGCGGCGCTGGCGCGATCCGGCCTGCCCGCGACGAGGCTGGAGCTGGAGATCACGGAATCCGTGCTGATGGCGGACAGCGATGCGACGCTCGCCACGCTGCACCAGCTGCGGGCGTTCGGCCTGCGCATCTCGATGGACGACTTCGGCACCGGGTTCTCGTCGCTCGGCTACCTCCGGAGCTTCCCATTCGACAAGATCAAGATCGACCAGTCATTCGTCCGCGACCTGACGGCGCAGGGCAGCTCGGGCGGCAACGCCCGGGCCATCGTCCGGGCGATCACCGGCCTCGGCGCCAGCCTCGGCATGCGCACCACGGCCGAGGGGGTGGAGACGCAGGCGCAGTTCGACCGCGTGCGCGGCGAGGGATGCAGCGAGATCCAGGGCTACCTGCTGAGCCGCCCGGCGCCCGCCGCGGAGGT
>CAHJXG010000354.1 GCA_903644035.1 Rhodospirillales bacterium | reverse complement strand
AGCCGGCCCCGGGGCCACCGGGGCCGGCCGTCATTCACATCAGGCTAAGCCGAAAGCGCGACCGGCTCCGTGCGGGCACGCTTGACCAGCAGCTTGTTCAACGCGTGGATATAGGCGCGGGCCGAGGCGACGATCGTGTCGGTGTCCGCCCCCTGCCCGTCCACCATCTTGCCGCCCTCCTCGAGCCGCACCGTCGTCTTGGCCTGGGCGTCCGTCCCCTCCGTCACCGCGCCGACCGAGAACAGCACGAGCTTCGCCTCATGCGGGAATAGCGTGCGGATCGCGTTGAAGGTCGCGTCCACCGGGCCGTCGCCGGACGCCTGGGCGTGGGACACCGTGCCGTCGATCTCCAATTCCAACTCGGCGCTTTGCGGGCCGCGCGATCCCGCCCGCACATCGAGCGAGACGAAACGCACCCGCTGGTTGTCACGGCCGACCTCGTCATCGACGAGCGCCACGATGTCCTCGTCGTAGACGATCTTCTTGCGGTCCGCCAAATCCTTGAACCGGCGGAAGGCGTCGTTCAGCTTGTTGTCGCCAAGCGCCGCGTAGCCCATCGCCTGCAGCTTGTCCCGGAACGCCGCCCGGCCCGAGTGCTTGCCCATCACCAGCGTGCTCTTGGTCCAGCCCACGCTTTCCGGGGTCATGATCTCGTAGGTCGCGGCGTTCTTCAGCACGCCGTCCTGGTGGATGCCGCTCTCATGGGCAAAGGCGTTGCGCCCGACGATCGCCTTGTTCGGCTGCACGTCGAACCCGGTGATGGTGGACAGCAGCTTCGACACGCGCAGGATGTTCTTGGTCTCGATCCCCGTCTGGTAGGGCGCCGCATCCGGACGGGTGCGGATCGCCATCACCGTCTCCTCCAGCGCCGCGTTGCCGGCACGCTCCCCGATGCCGTTGATGGTGCACTCCACCTGCCGCACCCCTGCGCGCAACGCGGCCAGCGTGTTGGCGACCGCGAGGCCCAGGTCGTTGTGGTTGTGCGTGGACAGCACGACCTTGTCCGCCCCGGGAACCCGCTCCAGCAACATGCTGAAGATGCGGGTCATATCGTCCGGCACCGAGTAGCCGACGGTGTCCGGGACGTTGATCGTGGTGGCGCCGGCCTTGATCGCGGCCTCCACGCAGCGGCACAGGAAGTCCGGCTCGGTGCGGCTGCCGTCCTCGGCCGACCACTCCACGTCATCGGCATGCTGGCGCGCGAGCGTCACGGAGGCGATGGTGAGGTCCAGCACCGCCTCCGGCTCCATGCGCAGCTTGTACTTCATGTGCAACGGGCTGGTGCTGAGGAAGACGTGGATGCGCTTGCGCTCGGCCGGTTGCAGCGCCTCGGCGGCGCGCAGGATATCGGCCTGCCCGGTGCGGGCCAGGCCGCAGATGACCGGGCCGCGCACCGTGCGGGCAATCTCCTGCACGCTTTCGAAATCGCCGGGCGAGGCGATGGGGAAGCCGGCCTCCATGACATCGACGCCCAGCTCGGCCAGGGCTTCCGCCATGCGAAGCTTCTCCGCCAGGTTCATGGAGAAGCCCGGCGACTGCTCGCCGTCGCGCAGGGTGGTGTCGAAGATGATGACGCGGTTGTCCGGCATAGCGCCGAAGCTTGGATGGTTGATGGCCACGGGTGATGTCCTCGAATTGCGTGTGCAGTCCAGCTCTCAGGGCGTCTCCCCTAAGCGATGCCGGCACAGATCAGCCCGGCGAGGCGCCTAGGGGCGGATAAGTCGAAGGAGGAGCGCAAAGCCAAGCAGGCGCACAGTATAGCGCAATGCGGAACGAAGCGCACCGGCCAACACCTGCATGGACAAGGACGACAGCACGGAGGCAGCCTAGCCCGCTCGCCCATGGAGGGCAAGCGGGCGGCGCCGGTCAGATGTCGGCGTAGCAGTGCGTTTCCGCGGCGCCGCCGGGGTTGGTGACGGCGCCCAGATGGGCGGGGCCGACGGTCTGGGCAAACTTCCAGATCGCGCCGCTGTTGTAGTCGGTCCGGCGCGGTGTCCAGGCCGCACGCCGCTCGGCCAGCTCGGCATCGGACAGCAGGACCTCCATCGTGCCGGCGGTCGCGTCCATGCGGATGCGGTCGCCGTTGCGCAGCAGCGCAATCGGGCCGCCGAGCGCGGCCTCCGGCCCGACATGGCCGACGCAGAAGCCGCGGGTCGCCCCGGAGAAGCGGCCGTCGGTGATCAGGGCCACCTGGTCGCCCATGCCCTGGCCGTAGATCGCGCTGGTGGTCGAGAGCATCTCCCTCATGCCGGGTCCGCCCCTCGGCCCCTCATACCGCACGACGATCACGTCGCCCGCCTTGTAGGCGCGGTCCTGCACGGCCTGGAACGCCTCTTCCTCGCTGTCGAAGCACAGCGCAGTGCCATCGAATTGCAGCTTTTCCATGCCGGCGATCTTCACGATGGCCCCCTCCGGCGCCAGGTTGCCGCGCAGGCCGACCACGCCGCCGGTGGCGCTGATCGGCCGGGACACCGGGTAGACCACGTCCTGGTCGGTCGGGAACACCACGTCGGCCAGGTTCTCCGCCAAGGTCCTGCCGGTCACGGTGATGCAGTCGCCATGCAGCAGGCCGCCATCCATCAGCGCCTTGAGGATCACCGGGATGCCGCCGACGCGGTGCACGTCGAGCGCCACGTACTTGCCGCCGGGCTTGAGGTCGGCGATGTAGGGCGTGCGGCGCATGATGTTGACCACGTCGTCCATCGTGAAGCGGATACCCGCCTCGTGCGCCAGCGCCGGCAGATGCAGCCCGGCGTTGGTCGAGCCGCCGGTGGCCGCCACGACCACCGCGGCGTTCTCCAGCGCCTTGAGCGTCACGATGTCGCGCGGACGCAGGCCGCTCTCGATCAGCTTGACGACGGCGCGGCCCGACTCGACAGCCCAGCGGTCGCGGTCCTCATAGGGCGCCGGCGACCCGGCCGAACCCGGCAGCGCCAGCCCGATGGCCTCGCTCACGGTCGCCATCGTGTTGGCGGTGAACTGCCCGCCGCACGCCCCGGCGGAGGGACAGGCGACGCACTCCAGCTCGTGCAGGTCGCTGTCGGACATCTGCCCGGCGGCGTGCTTGCCCACCGCCTCGAACACATCGACCACGGTGACGTCACGGCCCTTGTAGGTGCCGGGCAGGATCGAGCCGCCGTACATGAACACGCTCGGCACGTTGAGCCGCAGCATCGCCATCATCATGCCTGGCAGCGACTTGTCGCAGCCGGCGAGGCCCACCAGCGCGTCGTAGCAATGCCCGCGCACCGTCAGCTCGACGCTGTCGGCGATGACCTCCCGCGACACCAGGGAGGACTTCATGCCCTGGTGGCCCATGGCGATGCCGTCTGTCACGGTGATGGTGGTGAACTCGCGGGGGGTGGCGCCGGCCTCGGCCACGCCGCGCTTCACCGACTGCGCCTGGCGGCTCAGCGCGATGTTGCAGGGCGCCGCCTCGTTCCAGCAGGTGGCGACGCCGACGAAGGGCTGGTTGATCTCGTCCTCGGTCAGGCCCATCGCGTAGTAGTAGCTGCGGTGCGGCGCGCGGCCTGGCCCCTCGGTCACGTGGCGGGAGGGCAGACGGGATTTGTCCCAACGCTTCTTCAGCATGTTCTTCTCCGTGTTTCGCTACGACGCAATGCGGGAGATGGCGGCCTCGATCCGGGCGGCGTCGTTCTGGAAGGCGGCCAGGCGGCCGCGGTTCTCCTCGACGATCTCCGGCCGAGCCTTGGCGACGAACTCGGCGTTGTCCAGCTTGCGCAGGACCTTCTCGGCCTCGGCCAACGCCTTGGCGCGCTCCTTGGCCAGCCGCGCACGCTCGACGCCCAGGTCAATCACGCCGGCGAGCGGCAGCACGACGGTCGCCTCGTCCACCACGATCTGTGCGCTGCCGGGCGGCAGCGGGCCATGCAGCGCCTCGACCGAGGAGGCCCGCGCCATGCGGTGGATGCTCTCCGTCCAGCGCGCCGCACGCGCCATCGTCTCCGGGGCCGCATCGCGCAGCAGGATCGGTGTGAGCACCCCCGGCGCGATGTTCATCTCGGACCGGACGCCGCGCACCTCGCCGATCAGGCGCACCACCCAATCCAGCTCCTCCCGCACCGGGCCAGGATCGGCGACCGGCCCCGGCTGCGGCCAGGGCGCGCGGATCAGGCTGCATGGCGCGCCATAGCCCATCTCGTCCCAGAGATGCTCGGTCACGAACGGCACGGCCGGGTGCAGCAGGCGGAGAATCACGCCCAGCACGTAAGCCGCGGTCGCGCGCAGCTCGGCCGCCTCCGGCCCGGCCGGGCCGTTCAGCACGGGCTTGGCGAACTCCAGGAACCAGTCGCAGAAGGTGTTCCAGGTGAAGCGGTAGGCGGCCGCGGCATAGTCGTTGAACCGGTAGGCCTCAAGCGCCGCGTCGGCCTCCGCCACCGCCTGGTTGGCGGCATCCAGCAGCCAGCGGCACAGCGGCGAGCGCGCGGCGGCCGGATCGAACTCCGGGACGGGCACGACGCCGTTCATCTCGCAGAACCGGGCGGCGTTCCACAGCTTGGTGACGAAGCGGCGGTTGCCCTCGACCCCCGCGGCGCCCAGCTTGATGTCGCGGCCCGGCCC
>CAHJXG010000353.1 GCA_903644035.1 Rhodospirillales bacterium | reverse complement strand
GTCCCGCCCAGCTCGGTGCCGGCGCCGATGATGGCGACGGACTCGGGGCGGAACAGGCTCTCGACATGGAAGCGGCCGGGCTGCACGCGGGGGATCAGTGACATGAGACCTCCATGATGCATCGCAGCATAGAGGCGGCCGGGCCGATTGCCTCCTCAGGCCCGCGTCCCGGCGCGGGGGATGGAGACCTACAGTGGGCGCTTGATCAGCGCCGCGATCTCCCCCACGACGCCGCGGCGGAACATCAGCACGCAGGCGACGAAGATGACGCCCTGCGTCACCGTGACCCAGGCGCCTGCGCCGGCGAGCGCGTTCTCGGTCCACTGGATGATGCCCGCGCCGATGACGGGTCCGAAGATCGTGCCCATGCCGCCGAGCAGGTTCATCAGCACGACCTCCCCGGACATGGCGTAGTTCACGTCGGTCAGCGTGGCGATGCCGAACACCAGCGCCTTGGTGCCGCCCGCGATGCCGGCGATGAAGGTGCTGAGCACGAAGGCGATCAGCTTGTAGTCGTCGGTGCGGTAGCCGAGCGAGGTCGCCCGCGGCTCGTTCTCGCGGATCGCCTTCAGCACCTGGCCGAACGGCGAGTGCACGACGCGGTGGATCAGCAGGAAGAACACCAGGAACACGACGGCGACCACGACATACATCGCCATGTCGCTGCGGAGCGAGATCAGGCCGAACAGGTTGCCGCGCGGCACCTGCTGGATGCCGTCCTCGCCCCCGGTGAACGGCGCCTGCAGGCAGAAGAAGTAGTTCATCTGCGCGAGCGCCAGGGTGATCATGGCGAAGTACAGCCCCTGCCGCCGGATGGCGAGCGCGCCGAACACGCAGCCGAGCAGGCCGCCGGTGAGGCCGCCGAGCAGGATCGCGATCTCCGGCGTGAGGCCCCAGGTCTTGGCGGTCCAGGCGGTGACGTAGCTGCCCATGCCGAAGTAGGCGGCATGGCCGAAGCTCAGCAGGCCCACGAAGCCGATCAGCAGGTTGAAGGCGCAGGCGAACAGCGCGAAGCACAGCACCTTCATCAGGAACACCGGGTAGATCCCGAACGGCGCCAGCACGATGGCGGCCAGCAACAGCAGGAACGCCACCGCCTGCGCGCTGCTGAAGCCGAAGACGCTGAACGGCCGCGCCGCTGTCGTGCGTGGAAGAACCGTGGTGACGCCCATGCTACGCCGCCTTTCCGAACAGCCCGGCCGGCCGGGCCAGGAGGACGATGACCATGACGACGAAGATGACCGTCGCCGAGGCCTGCGGGTAGAACACCTTCGTGAGGCCCTCGACGATGCCGAGGCCGAAGCCGGTGACGATGCTGCCGAGGATGCTGCCCATGCCGCCGATCACCACGACCGCGAACACGGTGATGATGAAGTTGGACCCCATGTTCGGGTTCACCGAGTAGATCGGAGCCGCCAGCACGCCGGCGAACGCCGCGAGCGCCACGCCGCCGGCATAGGTCAGGCTGATCATGCGCGGCACGTTCACCCCGAACGCCTGCACCAAGTCCGGGTTCTCGGTCGCCGCGCGGAGGCGCGCGCCGAGCTGGGTGCGCTCGATCACGAACCAGGTGAGCAGGCACATGCCGGCCGCCGCGACCACGACCCAGAGCCGATACTTCGGCATGAACATGAAGCCGAGGTCCACCGGGCCGGACAGCGCCTGCGGGATGCGATACGGCATCCCGGAGCTGCCGAAGGCGTTGCGCGCCAGGCCCTCGATGATCAGCGCCATGCCGAAGGTCAGCAGCAGGCCGTAAAGATGGTCGAGCTTGTAAAGCCGGCGGATCACCGTCCGCTCCAGCAGCAGCCCGAAGGCGCCGACGAGCAGCGGCGCCACGATCAGTGCCGGCCAGTAGCCGATCGCCAGCCAGTCCGGCACCGAGAGGCCGGGCGAGATCATGCCGAGCCAGGTGTTCGGCGTCAGCATCATCCACGCCGCGAACGCGCCCAGCATGAACAGCGCGCCATGGGCGAAGTTGATGATGTTCAGCATCCCGAAGATCACGGCGAGGCCGAGCGACAGCAGCGCGTAGAACGCCCCGTTGATCAGCCCGAGCGACAGCTGGCCGAACAGCAGCGGGCCGGGGACGCCGAAGATGCTGATCACAGGCGCACCAGCGGGCACCCGCTCTCGGCGAGTGGCTTCCAGGCCTGCTCGGCCGGCGTCGTGACCACGACCTTGAGGTAGTCCCACGGTCCCCGGCTCTCGGCCGGCGTCTTGACCTGGAACAGGTAGGTCGGAAAGAGCGTCAGCCCGTCCTCGCGGATGCGCGCGGCGCCGAAGGCGTCGTCCATGGTCGGCATGGCCTTCATGCGGGCGACCGCAGCCGCGCCGCTGGCCTGCGCCGCCGCCACGCCCATGTCCTTCGCGGCCTTGAGGTAATGCAGCGCCCCGGCGTAGCAGCCGGCGTTGTCCATGTTCGGGCGTGCCCCGGGGTAGAGCGCCTTGAACCGCTCGCTGAAGGCGCGGGTGCGGTCGTTCAGGTCCCAATAGAACGACTCCGTCATGTACAGGCCCTGCGCCGTCTCCAGGCCGAGGCCGTGCACGTCGGAGATGTACATCAGCAGGGCCGCGATCTTCATCTGCCGGGTCAGCCCGAACTCGACCGCCTGCTTGATGGAGTTGACCGTGTCGGTGCCGGCGTTGGCAAGGCCCAGCACCTTGGCGCCGCTCGCCTGGGCGGAGATCAGGAAGGAGCTGAAATCCGTCGTGCCCGGAAAGGGATACGCCGACGCGCCGAGCACCTTGCCGCCGCTGCGGGTGACGAAGCCCGTGGTGTCGCGCTGCAGCTGCTGGCCGAACACGTAGTCTGCGGTCAGGAAGTACCAGCTGTCCCCGCCCGCCTGCGCCACCGCGCCGCCCGTGGAGCGGGCGAGCATCCAGGTGTCGTAGGACCAGTGCACCGTCACCGGCGTGCACTGCGGCCCCGTCAGGTCGGTCGTCGCGGCGCCGACGTTGATGTAGGCGCGGTCCTTCTCCTTGCAGACCTGGTTCACCGCCAAGGCGACGGAGCTGGTGTTCACGTCCATGATCAGGTCGACGCCGTCGCGGTCGAACCACTGCCGGGCGATGCCGGCGCCGACGTCCGGCTTGTTCTGGTGGTCGGCGAACAGCACCTCCGCGCCCACGGAGCCGGCCATCTCCTGCACGGCCAGCCGCACGCCGGAGACCGACGCCATGCCGGCGATGTCCCGGTAGGGGCCGGACTGGTCGTTCATCACGCCGATGCGGATCGGCTTGCCCTGCGCCCGGGCCGGCCGGATCAAGGGCGCCGCGGCGGTGGCGGCGAGCAGCGTGCGTCGGGAGATCTGGGTCATGCGGGCACCAAGGGACAGCCGCCCTCACCGAGCGGGCGGAAAGCCTGCTCGGCGGGCGTGGTTGCGATCAGCTTGTAGTAGTCCCACGGCGCCTTGCTCTCGCCGGGCTTCTTCACCTCGAACAGGTAGACCGGATGGACCTTGCGCCCGTCGGCGCGGATCGTGCCTGCGCCGAACGCATCGTCGTCGGTCGGCATCGCCTTCATGCGGACCACGGTGGCGGCGCCGCCCTGCTTCGCCGCTGCGACGCCCATGTCCGCCACCGCCTTGAGGTAGTGCCGCGCGCCGGCGTAGCAGCCGGCGTGGGACATGGCGGGGTGGACGCCGCCGGTCTTGGGCAGCACGCGCTTGGTGAAGGCCCGGGTGCGGTCGTTGAGGTCCCAGTAGAAGCTTTCGGTCAGCACCAGGCCCTGCGCCGCCTCCAGCCCCAGGGCGTGCACGTCGTTGAGGAACACCAGCAGGCCCGCGAGCTTCACGCCCGACCGGGTGAGGCCGAACTCGGCCGCCTGCTTGATGGTGTTCACCGTGTCGGTGCCGGCGTTGCAGATGCCGACGACCTTGGCGCGCGACGACTGCGCCTGCAGCAGGAAGGAGCTGTAGTCGGTGTTGCCCGGGAACGGGTGCCGCACGCTGCCCAGCACCTTGCCGCCGGCCTGCTTGACGAAGGCCGTTGTGTCCCGCTCCAGCGCCGTGCCGAAGGCGTAGTCGGCGGTGATGAAGAACCAGCTGTCGCCGCCCGCCTGCACCATCGCCGCCCCGGTGGAGTGCGCCAGCATCCAGGTGTCATAGGTCCAGTGCACCGTCGTCGCCGCGCAGGCCGGACCCGTGAGGTCGGCGGTGGCGCCGGTCGAGTTGATGTAGACCCGGTCCTTCTCCCTGCACACGCCGTTGATCGCCAGCGCCACGCCGGAGTTCGCCACGTCGATGATCATGTCGACGCCGTCCCGGTCGATCCACTGCCGGGCGATGCTGGCGCCGATGTCGGGCTTGTTTTGATGGTCGCCGACCAGCACCTCGACCGGGAAGCCATGGGCGCCGTCCTCGACCGCCTGGCGCACGCAGGCGACCGAGGTGGGGCCGCTGATGTCCCGGTAGACGCCGGACTGGTCGTTCAGCACGCCGATCCTGACGGTGCCCGCCTGAGCGCGGGCCGGGCGGGCCAGGGACGCAGCCGCGGCGGCGGTCAGCAGGGCACGGCGCGGGATCGTCGGGGTCGCAACCACCGCTTCAGCTTCCCGCCAGGGCGCAGCCGCCCTTGTCGAGCGGGCGGAACGCCTGGTCTGCCGGGGTGCTGCCGACGGGCTTGTAGTAGTCCCAAGGCCCCTTGCTCTCGGCCGGCGTCTTGACCTCCCACAGATAGGACGGATGGACCTTGCGCCCATCGACCCGGATCCTGCCCGGCCCGAACGCGTCGTCCTCGGTCGGCGTCGCCTTGAGCTGCGCGACCGTCGCGGCGCCGTCCTGCTTCGCCTGCGCGACGCCCATGGCGGACGCGACCTTGAGGTAGTGCAGCACGCTCGAATAGGTGCCCGCCTGCACCATGGTCGGGCGCCGGGCAGGGTTCTTGGGCCGCAGCCGCTCGGCAAAGGCGCGGGTGCGGTCGTTCATGTCCCAGTAGAAGCTGTTGGTCAGCACCAGGCCCTGGGCCACCGGGAGGCCCATGGAGTGCACGTCGCTCAGGAACACCAGCAGGCCCGCGAGCTTCATCTTCGCCGTGACGCCGAACTCCTGCGCCTGCTTGATCGTGTTCACGGTGTCCGCGCCGGCGTTGGCGATGCCCAGCACCTTGGCGCCCGACGCCTGCGCCTGCAGCAGCAGGGAGGAGAAGTCGGTCGTGCCGGGGAACGGGTACTTGACGCTGCCGACGACCCTGCCGCCCGCCTCCGTGACGAAGCCGGTCACGTCGCGCTGCAGCGCCTGGCCGAAGGCGTAGTCGGCGGTGATGAAGAACCAGCTGTCGCCGCCGGCCTTGACCATGGCGCCGCCGGTGGACTTGGCCAGCATGTAGGTGTCGTAGGCCCAGTGGATCGTGTTGGCGTTGCAGCCCGCCGCGGTGAGGTCGGAGGTCGCGGCGCCGGAGTTGATGTAGACCTTGTTCTTGTCCTTCGCGACGCCTGCGACCGCGAGGGCGACCGCGCTGTTGGCGACCTCGACGATGATGTCCACGCCTTCGCGGTCAAACCATTGCCGG
>CAHJXG010000352.1 GCA_903644035.1 Rhodospirillales bacterium | reverse complement strand
CCCGGCCCTGCACGCCGCAGCCGATCACCGCCATGACGGAGGCGTCCTCCCGCGCCAGGCGCCTGATCGCCACGGCGGAGGCCGCGGCGGTGCGCAGGGCGCCGAGCTGGGTGCCGCACATGACCGACAGGAAGCGCCCCTCGGTATCCGCGAGGAGGATGAGCGCCGACATGGGCCGGGGCTCGCCGGGCGGCACAGGGCGGCTGGAGCTGGACACGACCTTGGCGCCCAGCGCCTCGGCGCCGCCGAGATAGGCGGGCATGCAGGCCATCATCGCCTGTTTCTCCGGCACGAAGATGCGCAGCCGGTTCGGGTTGATGGCGGTGCCCGCCGAGAGTTCGATCAGGGCCGCCTCGACCGCGCCCACCAGGGCGGGCATGTCGACCAGGTCCAGCACGTCCTGCTTTCCGAGCACGATCATCGGGACGCCCTCACTTCAGCCCGTCGGCGGTGAGCCGGCCGAGGCGGGAGATGACGGATTCTGCCTCCCGCGCCCTGCCGTGGCCCTGCATGGCGTCGAAGCGGTCGAGGCCCAGCTCGTCGATCGGGTGCGTCGCCTGCCCGTCCAGGATGAGCGACGCCATCAGGCGGCCGATGGCGGGCGCCAGGGCGAAGCCGTGGCCGGAGAAGCCGGCGCATACGAACAGGCCCCTGGCGTCCGGCAGCTCGGCGATGACCGGGAGGTCGTCCGGCGTCATCTCGAACCAGCCGGTCCAGGACCGCACCACCCGGGCGGAGGCGAGCGTCGGCACCAGGCGGATGGTCTCGCGCATGATGTTGCTGATGTGCGCGCGGGACACGGTGGTCTCGAACCCCACGCTCTGCGCCGGGCCCATGCCGAGCAGCAGGGTGCCGTCCAGGGTCTGGCAGAAGCTGACCCGCGGGCCGGCGCAGCGGAGGTAGGGGCGCGTGACCAGGGGCAGGCGCGTGGTGACCAGGATCTGGTGCTTGGCCGGGGTGATGGGAATTCGGACGCCCAGCGGACCCAGCAGCTCCGGCGCGCGGACGCCGGCCGCGTTCAGCACGACGGGGGAGGACACCGGGCCGCCCTCGCTCTCCACCCCGCGCACCACGCCGTTCTCCACGACGAGGCCGGTGACCCGGGTGCCGGTGCGGAACTCGACCCCCAGGCGCCGCGCGGCGGTGGCGAAGGCCCAGGTCGCCTTCTGCGGGTTCACGTGCCCGTCCTGCGTGGTCAGGAACCCGGCGACGATCTCCGGCGTGATGTCCGGCACGTGGTCCCGCAGCTCCTCGCGGCCCACCACCCTGGCGTCGATGCCCAGCGTGCGGTGGCGCTCGGCCTCCGCCTCGAACCCGGCGGCGATGTCGTCGTGGTAGGTGACCAGCAGGTTGCCGGTCGTGCGGTACTCGGTCGCCATGCCAAGCTCCTCGTCCGCCCGCTGCCACAGCTCGATGGCCTCGCGGGCAATCGGCAGCTCCAGCCGGTCGCGCAGCTGCAGCCGGACGTTGCCGCGGTTCCGGCCGGAGGCCTCCTGCGCGATGTCCTCCTTCTCGAAGACAACGACGCGGGTGCCGCGCTTGGCCAGGTTGTAGGCGGTGGTGCACCCGACGATGCCGCCGCCGATGATCACCACGTCAGCCGTCGTTCCAGTCGTCATCATCTTGCCCTTCCGAGGCGGCCGGCCCTTGCATTCCTGCCGCGACACTAGAGACTAGTATACTCTTTATCCATGCCGTCGACAGTCGGTCGAGGGCTTGGTGCGCGCCTTGCAGGCCGGGGCGGTGTGGATCGACACCTGCCGGCGGCTGTCGATCTCGACCCCCCCTTCGCCGGAGGACGCCTTGAAGCATCCATGGTCGCTGCCTGTCCTGCTGCTCGCCGGCACCGTCGCCGCCTGCGGGACGGCCCGGGCGCAAGCCCAGGCCCCCGCGCAGTGCGAGCCGCAACGGGCCGCGGAGAGGTACCCGCGACATGCCGCGACGGGCGTGCGGGTGGGCACGGTGACCACCTCCCCGCCCTTCGCCTATTCCGACCCGGCGGACTACGCGAGGATGACGGGCGCCGAGGTGGAGGTCGTCGAGGCGGCGCTGAACTGCGCGGGGCTTCGCTTCACCTACGTGAGGGGCCCCTTCTCCGCCGTGCTGCAGAGCGTGATCTCCGGCGCGGCCGACGTGATGATCGGCAACGTCAACTACCGCTCGGAGCGGGCGGAGCGGCTGGACTTCGTCACCTACATGCGCAGCGGGCAGAGCATGCTGGTCCCCCGGGGCAACCCCAAGGGCCTGCATACGGTGGCCGACCTGTGCGGCCTCACCGAATCCAGCACGGTGGGCGGGGTAGGCTTCGCCGAGGTGGAGCGGCAGTCCGCCGCCTGCCGTCAGCAGGGCAGGCCGCCCATCGCCTATCTCCCCTCCGTCGACCAGGAGTCCGCGCTGCGGCAGGTGGCCAACGGGCGCGTCGACTTCGTGATGGACGGGTCCATCACGGCGAAGCAGCGCGCCCTGGGGCACAATGCCGAGTTCGACATCGCCTTCACCATCCTGACCGACCTGGTGATCGGCGCCGCCGTCCGTAAGGACGACCCGGAGATGCGCCGCGCCGTCCTGGAAGGCGTGACCATCCTGGAGCGGGACGGCACGCTCAGGGAGATCTTCACGCGCTACGGGCTGCAGGAGTTCGCTGCGCCGGTCGAGCTGCGCCGCTGAGCCGGGCCGGCACCCTGGCCCGGCTCGCGCCGGGTCAGCCCTGCTCCACCATGCGCAGGAAGCGCTGCGTCCGCTTCTCGCGCGGCTGCTCCAGCACCTGCTGCGGCGTTCCCTCCTCGACGACGACGCCCTCGTCCATGAAGATGACGCGGTCGGCCACTTCCCGGGCGAAGCGCACCTCGTGGGTGACGACCAGCATCGTCATGCCGCCTTCGGTCAGCTTGCGGATGACCGACAGCACCTCGCCCACCAGCTCGGGATCGAGTGCCGAGGTCGGCTCGTCGAACAGCATCAGGCTCGGGTTGATCGCCAGGGCACGGGCGATGGCGACCCGCTGCTGCTGGCCGCCGGACAGGCGCTGCGGCAGGTGGTGGACCCGGGTGAGGAGCCCGACCTGGTCGAGCAGGTCCATGGCCTGCTCGCGCGCGGCCGCGGCGCTGACGCCGTGGACGCGCATCGGCGCCTCCATCACGTTCTCCAGCGCGGTGAAATGCTCGAACAGGTTGAAGTGCTGGAACACCATGCCGATCCGCGCCTTGGCCCGCGCGGAGGCCAGATCCCGGACGGGCGCCAGCACGCCGTTCGCGCGCCGGTAGCCCACGAGCGCGCCGTCGACCGTGATCTCGCCCCCGCTCAAGCCTTCCAGATGGTTGACCAGGCGGAGCAGGGAGGACTTGCCGGAGCCGCTCGGTCCCATGAGCGTCACGACCTCGCCCCGCTTCACGTCCAGGCTGACGCCCTTCAGCACCTCGTGCTTGTAGCCGCCGTGCAGGACGTAGGTCTTGCGCACGTCCCTGAAGACGACGAAAGGCTCGTCGGAGACCGCATGATGCACGCGGCTGACCGGCTCAGCCGGAAGCACTGGCTCAGCCGGACGCATGGCCGGCTTCGGTTCCGGCTGGGCCGCGTCGGGACCCGCATCCTCGTCCGGCCCCGCGACCGGGGCCGCGGGCGCCGGCGCGACCGGCGGACGGCCCATCCTCCACAGGGAGCCAAGGAGGGAGGGACGCTCCCCGATGACGCGAAGCTCGGGGTCCAGGCGCCGTTCGAGGACCATCTGCACCAGGGTGATGACGGTCGTCATCGTGAGGTAGAGGATCGCCGCGGCCGCGAACACGGTGAAGAAGGCGAAGTTCGTCGCGACGATCTGCTGGGCGCGGAATGTCAGCTCGTTGACGAAGATGATCGACGCGAGCGAGGTGCCCTTCAGCATCGCGATCGTCCCGTTCGAGATCTGCGGGAGGATGGCGCGCATCGCCTGGGGCAGCACGATCCGCCGCAGCGTGAGGAAGGAGCCCATGCCCAGGGAGGCGGCGGCCACCGACTGGCTCTTGCTCACGGCGAGGATGCCGCCGCGGATGAACTCCGCGGCGAAGGCTGCCTCGTTCAGGGCAAAGCCGATGACCGCGGTGGTGGTCGAGTCCAGCCTGATGCCGATGCGCGGCAGGGCGTCGAAGATGAACACGAGCTGCAGCAGCAGCGGCGTGCCGCGGATGAGCCAGATGTAGCCCCAGGCCAGGCCGCTGATCGGCTTCAACGGCGACAGGCGCATGAGGGCCAGCATGAGGCCCAGCAGCAGGCCGGCGACCATCGCGAGGGCGGTGATCTGCACGGCGACCCAGGCGCCCTGCAGCAGGAACGAGCTGAGGGCATATTCGAGAACGCCGCTCATCCCGCCCGCCCGATCACGGCCATGCCTGTTGCGGGAACGTCTCTTCTGGCGTCCATCGGCAGCTCCTCACGTTAATAGGTATACCATTATGCAAGTATGCAAATTCAGGGCCGTCAAGCGCCTGCAGGGTCATGCGTTTCTCGTTCCTCAACGTGACATGCCAGCGACGAAAACGGCGGGTGAATTTGACTAGTATACCTTTTTAACGCTTTGATCGCGCGCGTCGATGCAAGCCGAGGAGAGAGTTCGATGGCCATGCTGGATGGGAAGGTCGCCCTGGTCACGGGCGGGGGCCGCGGCATCGGCCGTGGGATCGTGCTGTCCCTCGCGTCATGCGGCGCGAAGGTGGTCGTCAACGACCTGGGCGCCAGCCTCGGCGGCACCGGCGTGGACAGCGGGCCGGCCGAGCAGGTGCTGGCCGAGGT
>CAHJXG010000351.1 GCA_903644035.1 Rhodospirillales bacterium | reverse complement strand
CCCGCGTCGTCCCCTCGGTCAGGCCGCACCACCACGGCCTGCCGCTGCGCGTCGGCACGCGCGCGTCGCCCCTGGCGCTGGTGCAGACCCGGGCGTTCCTCGCGCTGCTGAGCCAGTTCTGCCCGGTGCTGCGCGGCATGGACGTGTTCCAGGAGCACGCGATCCGCACCACGGGCGACGCGACGCAGAGCACGGGCGAGCGCCTGGCGGACATCGGCGGCAAGGGCCTGTTCAGCAAGGAGATCCACGAAGCCCTGCTGGACCGCCGCATCGACTTCGCCGTGCACAGCCTGAAGGACCTGGAGACCGAGCTGCCGCCGGGCATCGTGCTGGCCTGCGTGCTCAAGCGCGAGGACCCGCGCGACGCGCTGATCCTGGGTCCCGACTGCGAGGTGTCCGATGGTGAGCCGTCCGGGGGCGTCCCCTACGCCGCCCTGCCGCATGGCGCCGTCGTCGGGTCGAGCAGCGTGCGTCGCGCCGCACAGCTGCTGCATGCGCGCCCCGACCTGGTCATCCAGAACATCCGCGGCAACGTGCACGGGCGGCTCGACAAGGTGAAGCGCGGCGACTACGCGGCGTCCCTGCTGGCGCTGGCCGGCATGAGGCGGCTGGGGCTGGAGGACGAGGCCTCCGTCGTGCTCGACCCCGAGGTGATGGTGCCGTCGGCCTGCCAGGGCATCGTCGGCATCACCGTCCGGGCCGGCGACACCGAGATCCAGCATCTGCTGGGCGCCATCGAGGACGTGGACGCGCGCTGCATGGCGACGGGAGAGCGGGCGCTGCTGGCCTCGCTCGACGGGTCGTGCCGGACGCCCATCGGCGGCCATGCGCGGCTGCTGCCGGAGGGCCGGGTGAACCTCACGGGCCTCGTGGCGCGCGCCGACGGCAGCTTCCTGCTGAGGCGCAGCCTGGAGTGCCTGCGGGCCGACGTGCATCGCGCTGCCCTCGAACTCGGGGATAGCCTGCGCGCCGACAGCCCGCGGGACGTGTTCGCCTGAGTATCTGCGCTCAGCGCCTTAAACGTGGGTCGGTCACCGCCATCTGTCATGCAGTGAAACAAGGGTTGTAGCAGACATGCGCGGCGAGAGCTCTGCCCAGCCCGACGTGCTCCTGACCCTCGACGGCGCGGGCGTGATCCGCAAGGCGGCGCTGTCGAACTCCGTGTCGGGGCAGGGCGTCGCGGCCTGGCTGGGCCGCCCGTGGATCGAGACGCTGGGGCCGCTCGGCGGCGACAGCGCGCAGCAGGTCGTCGAGGGCGCGCGGGAGGGTGGAGTGTCCGCCTTCCAGGCGCTGCAACGCTTCCCGAGCGGGCTTGAGCTGCCGATGGAATACACGGCTGTCCGCATGGGCGGCCGGGACGGCGGGCTGGTGGTCCTGGGCAAGAGCCTGCACGTGGTGGCCGAGCTGCAGTCGCGGCTGGTCGCGGCGCAGCAGGCGACGGAGCAGGACTACTGGAAGCTGCGCGAGGTCGAGACGCGCTACCGGCTGCTGCTCGACGCCTCGGCCGAAGCGGTGCTGATGATCGGCGCCGAGGACTTCCATGTCGTCGAGGCGAACCCGGCGGCGGTGCGCGCGCTGCGCCTGGCCACGGGCCGGGACGTGCTGGAGCGCCTGGACGCGCCGGAGCGCCAGGCGTTCCTCGCCATGCTGCGGCAGGTGCGGGAGCACGGGCGGGCGCCGGGCATCCTGCTGCGCCTGGGTCCGGAGCGTGACGCCTGGACGGTCCGGGCCACCCTGGCGGCGTCGGAGCCGGGCCTACACTATTTGCTGCATGTCGCCCCGACCGCCTCCGCCGGGGCCGTGGCGGCGTCCGCGCCGCCCGCCTTGTCGATCGACGCCCTGATCGACCGCCTGCCGGACGCCTTCGCCGCGGTGAACGAGGGCGGCGTCGTGCTGCGCGCCAACCGCGCCTTCCTCGACCTGATCCAGGTCGCGGCGCCGGGGGCCGCGGTGGGGGAGAGCCTGGGACGCTGGCTGCTGGAACCCAGTTGCGACGGCGCGGCGCTGCTGGCCACCCTGCGGCGCAACCGGTCGGTGCGGCTGCTGCCGATGACGCTCACCGGGGAGCTGGGGACGGCGACGCAGGTCGAGGTCTCCGCCGCCGGCAACGCGGACGGCGCCCCGGCCTATTACGGCATCCTGCTGCGCGACGTGAGCCGCCGGGCCGCCGATGTGTCCGACAGCCACCTGGCCACCGTGCTGGGCGCCGTCACCGAGCAGATCGGCCGCACGCCGCTGCTTCAGGTGGTGCGGGAGACCTCGGACGCGGTCGAGCGGCATTACATCAGGGCGGCGCTGCAGCGGGTGGACGGCAACCGCACGGCCGCGGCGGAACTCCTAGGCCTCAGCCGGCAAAGCCTGCATACTAAGCTCAACCGCTACGCCGCGGCCGACGGTTCGGATGGGGGTGCCGACTCGGTTGGCTAATGCAGGCTGGCTGATCAGGGGAGGCCAGCTTTTTGCCGTCCAAATCCACAGCCCCGGCGTTCGGCCAGGCTGACCTCTCGAATTGCGAGCGGGAGCAGATCCACCTCGCCGGGTCGATCCAGCCGCATGGCGCCCTGCTGGTCCTGCGCGACCGCGGCCATGTCATCGTCCAGGCCAGCGCCAACGCGGCCGCGTTCCTGGGCCTCTCGCAGGAGCTGGTCGGCCGTCCCGTCGACGCGATCGAGGGCGACCTTGCCCGCTGCATCGGCCCGCACCTTGACGTGCCGCTGCTGAGCACGGTGCCGCTCGCCGTGCGCTGCCGCATCAGCCCGGCGCGGGCCGCGTTCGACGTCATGCTGCACCGTCCCCCGCATGGCGGCTTGGTCATGGAGCTGGAGCGGGCGGGACCGCCTGTAGACCAGTCCCGCGAGATCGAGGACGGGCTGCGCCGGGTGCTGCAAGCGCCCTCCCTGCGGGCGCTGGGCGACGAGACCGCCCGCATCTTCCGCGGCCTCGCCGGCTACGACCGCGTGATGGTCTACCGCTTCGACGAGGCCGGCCACGGCGAGGTGCTGTCGGAGGAGCGCGAGCCGGGGCTGGAGCCTTATCTGGGCAACCGCTACCCCGCGACCGACATCCCGCAGATCGCCCGGCGGCTCTATGAGCGCAACCGCGTCCGCGTGCTGGTCGATGTCGGCTACGCTCCGGTGCCGCTCCTGCCCGCCGTGCTGCCGGACACCGGGCAGTCGCTCGACATGTCGCTGTGCGCGCTGCGCAGCGTCTCGTCGATCCACGTGCAGTACCTGAAGAACATGGGGGTGGGCGCCACGCTGGTCGTGTCGCTCATGGTCGGCGGCCGGCTGTGGGGCCTCGTGTCCTGCCACCACTACGCCCCCCGGGCCGTGCCGTTCGAGACGCGGACGGCGTGCGAGCTGCTGGCCGAGGCGGTCGGCACCCGCATCGCGGCGCTGGAAAGCTTCATGCGCGGCCAGGCCGACATCGCGGTGCGCCGGCTGGAGCAGCGGCTGATCGAGGCGATCCCGCGGGAGGGCGACTGGCGCACCGCCCTGTTCGGCCATCCGCAGTCCCTGCTGCAGCCAGTGGGCGCCGCCGGCGTCGCCCTGCTGTTCGAGGGTCAGGTGATGACCGCGGGCGAGGTGCCGGGCACGCTGGAGCTGCGCCGGATCGGCGCGTGGCTGGACGGCCAGGACGACACACGTCACCAGGATGGGGCGCGCACGCTGGCCGGCCCGGTGATTTCCACCTTGTCGCTGGGCCGCGACGCGCCGGAGTTCGCCGCCCTCAGCCCGGTGGGGAGCGGCCTGGTCGCGGCCCCGCTCTCGGCGGCGCCCGGCGAGTACCTGATCTGGTTCCGGCCGGAGCAGGTGCGGACCGTCACCTGGGGCGGCGACCCGACCAAGACCGTGCCCGAGGGCGACACCCCGTTCGACCTCTCGCCCCGCCGGTCCTTCGCGCAGTGGCACGAGGTCGTGCGGCAAACCTCGGAGGCCTGGACCGAGGCCAATCTGGCGGCGGCCCGGCTGATCGGCAGCACCGTGCAGGACGTGATCCTGCAGTTCCGCTCGGTGGGCCTGCTGATCGCCCAGGACCAGCTCACCCGCGTGCAGCGCCAGGTGCAGGGGGCGGAGGCGCCGGTCGTGGTGGCGGATGCGGCCGGCCGCGTCCTGCTGGCCAACGATGCGTTCCGGCGCCTGCTGCCCGGCCGGGCAGCGATGCCCGAGGCCCTGGCCGACCTGCCGTTCCTGTTCGCCGACCCGCCTGCCGTCCAGCGCCAGCTGCACGACCTGCTGGGGCGTGGGGCGGCGTGGCGCGGCGACGCGATG
>CAHJXG010000350.1 GCA_903644035.1 Rhodospirillales bacterium | reverse complement strand
GAGATGAGAATGCCAATCACTTACACCATTGCACTCTCGTCTTGACTGCATACGGCCTCGCCCTAATTGCTGGGCCATGCGCAATTTCTCTGAACTGACCGAACGCGACTTGCTTGCCCTCGCCATTTCCAGCGAGGAGGAGGACGGCCGCGTTTATGCCGACTTCGCCCATGACCTGCGCGACGAGTACCCCGGCAGCGCCCAGATGTTCGCCGACATGGCGGCCGAGGAGAACGAGCACCGCCGCAAGCTGATCGACGTGTTCGCGGAGCGGTTCGGCTCCCACATCCCGCTCGTGCAGCGTCAGGAGGTGCGGGGCTGGGTGCAGCGCAAGCCGGCCTGGCAGGTGCGCGCCATGGGCATCGAGGCCGTCCGCCGCCATGTGCAGCAGATGGAGCAGGACGCCGGGCGCTTCTACCAGCGGGCCGCGTCCCGCACCACGGACACGGGCATCCGCAAGCTGCTCGGCGACCTCGCCGAGGCGGAGCTGGCGCACGAGCACACCGCCGGCGCCATCGAGCGGAAGCGCCTGCCGGGCGAGGCCCGGGTGACCGAGAACGACAACGCCCGCAGGCGGTTCGTGCTGCAGATTATCCAGCCCGGCCTCGTCGGGCTGATGGACGGCTCCGTCTCCACGCTGGCCCCGGTGTTCGCGGCGGCCTTTGCGACCCACAACTCCTGGAACGCCTTCCTGGTGGGCATGGCTGCCTCGCTCGGCGCGGGCATCTCGATGGGGTTCGCGGAGGCGCTGGCGGATGACGGCAAGCTGTCGGGCCGCGGCACGCCGCTGCTGCGCGGCGTGGTCTGCGGCCTCATGACCATCGCCGGCGGCATCGGCCACACGCTGCCCTACCTGATCCAGGATTTCGTCACCGCGACGGTCCTGGCCGGCGTCGTGGTGGTGATCGAGCTGGCGACGATTGCCTGGATCCAGTGGAAGTACATGGACGCCTCGCCGCTGTCCGCCGCGGCCAAGGTCATGCTCGGCGGCGCGCTGGTGCTCGCCACCGGCATCCTGATCGGCAGCGCCTGAGGCGGCCCAGGTGGTCAACATGACGCGGCTCACGCCCGACCTCGCGGACCGTTTCGCCGCCGTCGCCCTCGGCCACGTCACCCGCGAGTATCCCAACAAGCTCGACCACGTGCTGGCCGGGCCGGCGGACGCAAGGGGACCGCGCGACCTGCACCCGGTGTTCTACGGCAGCTTCGACTGGCACTCCTGCGTACACGGCTACTGGATGCTGGCCGCCCTCTACCGGCGTTTCCCCGCGATGTCGCAGGCGCCCGCGATCCGCGCCGTGTTCAACGAGCACCTGGCGCCCGGCCGGGTGGCCGGCGAATGCGCCTACCTCGACCGGCCGGGCGCGCGCGGGTTCGAGCGTCCCTACGGCTGGGCCTGGCTGCTCAAGCTCGCCTCCGAGCTGGCGCTGCACGAGACGCCGGAGGGACGGGCCTGGTCCGACGCCTTGCAGCCGCTCGCGCAAGCCTTCGCCGCGCGCTTCACGGCGTTCCTGCCGCTCGCCACCTACCCGGTGCGCGCCGGCGTGCACAGCAGCACGGCGTTCGCCATCCGCCTGGCGCTCGACACCCCCGACGCGGCGCTCCGCGGCGCGCTCGTGGACGCGGCACGGCGCTGGTATGCGCAGGACGCCGACTGCCAGGCCTGGGAACCCGGCGGCGACGAGTTCCTCTCGCCCGCGCTGATCGAGGCGGAGTGCATGCGCGCCGCGTTGCCGCCCGGGGAATTCGGCCCCTGGTTTGCCCGCTTCCTGCCGCGGCTGGCGCAGGGGCAGCCGGCGACGCTGCTGACGCCTGCCACCGTCAGCGACCGCAGCGACGGCAAGATCGCCCACCTCGACGGGCTGAACCTCAGCCGCGCCTGGTGCTGGCGCGCGCTGGCCGAGTTCACCCCAGACCCGGCCGCCACCCATCGCATCGCCGCCGCCCATATCGACGCCAGCCTGCCGCATGTCAGCGGCGACTACATGGGCGAGCATTGGCTGGCGAGCTTCGCCGTGCTGGCGCTGGAGGGCGGTTAAAGCCCGGCGCCGTAGGCTGACTAGAGCCCCGTGCCGCCATGGCCGGGATGCAGGCAATGCTCGTGCGAATGGTCCGCGAGCACCTGGATCACCCGGCACGCCCCGACCTTGCCGTGCCCGCACGCGTCCACCATGCGCGCCAGCTCCGCCTCCAGCGCCTGCAACCGGGCAATGCGGCTGCGCACGGCGCCCAGATGCTGGCGCGCGATGGCGTCCGCCTCGTCGCAGGGGCGGTCCGGGTCGTCGGACAGATGCAGCAGCGCCCGCACGTCGTCGAGCGGAAACCCCAGCTCGCGCGCGTGCCGGATGAAGGCCAGCCGGTCCAGATGCGCCTGCGTGTAGGCCCGGCGCCCACCCTCGGTGCGGGGCGGCGGCGGCATGGTGCCGTCGCGCTCGTACCAGCGGATCAGCTCCACCTTGGTGCCGGTCTGCCGGGCGAGGTCGCCGATGGTGTAGGGGGCCGTGCTCATCGCCTGCATATAGGGCTTGCACCTCTAGCCGCTACAGGTCCTACGAGATGGTCCGGTGACTGGAGGGACGCATCATGCCGGACGGAACGGACTACGCAGGCGGGACCCGGACGTGGCGGGTCGGCGGCATGGACTGCGCGTCCTGCGCCACGAAGGTCGAGCGGGCCGTGTCCCGGCTGCCCGGCGTGCAGGACACCCAGGTGAACCTGATGGCGGAGACGCTGACCGCCCGGCTCGGCCCGGACGGCGATCCCGCGGCCGTGGCGCAGGCGGTCAAGGCCCTCG
>CAHJXG010000349.1 GCA_903644035.1 Rhodospirillales bacterium | reverse complement strand
GTCGGCCATCGCTTCCTGGTCGGCCTGCCGGACCCGGTCGGCCGCGCCCTCGGCGTGGGCCAGCAGCCCGCCCACCCTTGTCACGCGCGCCCGCCCGAGCGGCAGGCTCTCGGGGTGCAGGTCATCGAGGTGCAGCAGCAGCGCCACGTCGCCATCGGGCGGAGCATCGCCCGGCGGCAGCGGACAGGCCGGCGGGGCGTCCGGCTCCTCCAGGGCGACCGGCTTCTCGTTCAGGCCGGTCGGGTCGTAGCGGCCCCCGGTGTAGCGCCGGATGTTCTCGGCCTGCGCGGCGTAGGGCTTGCCGCGGGTGTGCAGCCCGGCGACCCAGCGCCAGGACAGCGTGTTGCTGGCGGGGTCGCCGTCCAGCAGGTTGCGCATGAAATGGTCCGCCCCGAGCGCCCAGGGCAGCCGCAGCGTGAAGATCCAGATCGAGGCGAACCACATCCGGGTGTGGTTGTGCAGCCAATGGGTCGCCGTCAGCTCCCGCGCCCAATCGTCGAAGCCATCGATGCCGGTGCGGCCGTCCACCGCCCGCTCGAAGGCCAGGCGCAGGCCCGAGTTGGCGGCCAGCCTGGCGCGCCCCTCGGCGGCCAGGCGCTGGTAGTCGGACCATAGCTGCGGCCGGGTCTCAAGGTGGCCCTTGAAGTAGCTGCGCCAGAACACCTCCTGCACGAACTTCTCGGCGGCCGAGCCGTGGGCGGCGCGCCCCGCGTCCACCGCCTCCTCCTCCAGGATCAGGCGGCGGCGCAGGTAGGGCGAGAGGGCGGCGGTCGCCGTCTCCATCTCCGGCCCGTGGTCGATGTTGCGCCCCTCGGCGTAGGCGCGGCCCATGCCGGGCGTGAAGGCGCCGAGGCGGGCCAGCCCGGCGGCGCGGGTCATCGGAAAGCTGCGATCCATGGCGACCTATGTGGGGCGTCCTCACCCCGGCGCCACAGGCCCCGTCACCTCGGGTCGGCCAGCAGGCGGGCGCGGCTGTCGAGGAACTCGGCGACCGCGGCGGCGAAGCCGTCCAGCTCCGCCGTGCCGACCTCCAGGCTGAGCGCCACCATGCCCCGGCGCGCCAGGTAGAAGCCGCGCTCCAGCATGTCGAGGTGGAACAGCTCCCGCAGGCCAGGGTCGGCGCCGGCGATATCGGCCGGGCTGCGGACCGTGCCCCGGCCGAGGCGCGAATGGAAGTGCGCCGTCATCAGGGAGCCGATCCCGATCCACTGCATCGCGGGCGACAGCGCGTCCAGCCGCGTGCGCAACGCCTCGCCCCGGGCGAACAGCGCGTCGGCGGCATCGGCCGTGAAGACCTCGGTCAACCCGGCGACGCCCGCCGCCATCGTCAGCACGTTGTTGTTGAAGGTGCCCGCGTGCGGCAGCGCGTCGGCGCGGCGCGGGTCGTAGCGATCCATGATGTCGTGCCGTCCGCCGAACGCGCCGAAGCTCATACCGCCGCCGATGTATTTGCCGAGCGTGGTCAGGTCCGGCGTGATCCCGAGCCGCGCCTGCTGCCCGCCCGCCGACATGCGGCTGGTCATCACCTCGTCGAAGATCAGCAGGGCGCCGGTCTCCGTCGCCACGTCGCGCAGGGCCTGCAGGAAGCCGCGCTCGCCCGGGATGCAGCCGCCGCTGCCCAGCATCGGCTCGACCAGGATGCAGGCGAGCTGACCGGCATGCGCGCGGGCCAGGGCGACGGCCCCGTCCGCGTCGTTGTACTGGCCCAGCACCCATTGGTGCGGCGCATTGATCGGGATGCCGCCGCCGCCGAAGTACAGGATGCCGCCGTGGTAGCCGCCGTCGAACACCAGCACCCTCGGCCGCCCGGTCACGGCGACGGCGGTGGCGACGGCCATCAGGTTCGCCTCGGTGCCGGAGTTGGTGAAGCGCACCAGGTCGATGCCCGGGAACCGCTCCACGATCAGCCGGGCGAGCCGCCCCTCCGCCGTGCCGTGCGCGCCCAGGTTCCAGCCGCGGTCCAGCGCCGCGTCGAGCGCGGCGCGGATCACCGGGTGGCTGTGCCCATACAGCCCGGCGGTATACTCGCCCAGCAGGTCCACGTAGCCGTGCCCATCCACGTCCCACAGGCGGCAGCCCTGCCCGCGCGCCATCGCCAGCGGGTACGGCGTGTGGAACAGCACGCTGCGCGTGTTGCCGCCGGGCATGGACGCCAGGGCATCCTGATGGGCGGCGAGGCTCGCCGGGTTGGCGGCGGCGTAACGCTCCCGTGCCTCGGCCAGGGCGGCGTCGAGGGTGCTGTTGGGAAGGGCGGTGTCCATGGCGTTCGGTCCCAGCCGGCGGTTCTGCCGGGATCATGGCACGGATCGTCCGGGAGAGGGCAGGGGGCCCCATGTGCCAGGGGAAAGTGCGCCCGTTCAGCCAGGCAGGCCGCTTCCCGAAGCGCCACACTCCCGCTCGCCCTGGCAGCGGGGCAGGTAGATCTTGAACGTCGTGCCGAGGCCAGGCTCCGACGCGACCCGCACATGACCCCCGGACTGCTTGACGAAGCCATACAGCATCGAGAGGCCCAACCCGGTGCCCTGGCCGGTCGGCTTCGTGGTGAAGAACGGGTCGAAGGCCCTGGCGATCACCTCCGGACCCATGCCGGAGCCGGTGTCCGTCACGGAGATGACGACATACGGGCCGGCCTGTACGCCGTCCTGCGCTTCGGCGTATGCGGCTTCGAGCTGGACGTTCGCGGTCTCGACCACAAGCCGCCCGCCCATCGGCATGGCGTCGCGCGCGTTGATCGCAAGGTTCAGGACGGCGTTCTCAAGCTGGTTGGGATCGCACAGCGTGGGCCAGAGCGTGGCGGCCAGCCGCAGCTCCAGGCTGAGCGCCGGTCCCAAGGTTCGCCGAAGCAAATCCTCCATTCCGGACAGCAGCCGGTTCGCCTCGACCCGCCTGGGATCGAGCGGCTGGCTGCGCGCGAACGCCAGCAGGCGCTGCGTGAGCGCCGCCGCACGCTCGGCCGACTCCACGGCCATCGTCGCGTAGCGGTCCAGCCCGTCCAGCCGCCCGGCGGCGATCCGGCGCTGCATCAGCTCAAGGTTGCCGATGATCCCTGCCAGGAGGTTGTTGAAGTCATGCGCGATGCCGCCGGTCAGCTGGCCGACCGCCTGCATCTTCTGCGACTGCCGCAGCTGCTCCTCCGCCTGCGCCAGCGCCTGGGCCGCCTCCCTCTCCGCCGTGATGTGCCGCCCGCTGGCGTAGATCATCCCCTCGTCGGGCGAGGCCGTCCAGGCGACCCAGCGGGTGGAGCCGTCCTTGTGCCTCATGCGGCTCTCGTGATGCGGCGGGCTGTCGGCCAGGCTCACGCCGCGGCTGTCGGGATCGACGAAGTCGAGATGGTTCCGCCCCAGGAGGTCGGCGGGCTGCCAGCCCAGGATACGGGTCCAGGCCGGGTTGGCCGCGCGGATGATCCCCTGCAGGTCGCAAATCAGAAGCAGGTCCTGCGAGTTGCGCCAGGTGCGGTCGCGCTCCCACGCGCACCCGGCCATCTCGCACGGCACGTCGGCATCCCGCCGTCTCTCCTCCCTCGTGGCAAGGGACGTGGCTGTCCTGAAAAGCAGGCTGGTCATCACGCCCTCACGGCCATCACAATCAATTTGTTGTGATAATATCGAGGGGGTTTGGATGTTCAATAGGGTTAACGCGCTGCCTGACAAATCATGATGTCCGGTGGATCAGCCCGCCATGCCGTCGGTGCCGGCGCCGCAGACCACGGCGCACACCCGCTCGCCCGGCTGCGGCCGGTAGGCCCCCGTGAGCAGGGCGGCCACGGCGGCCGCGCCGCTCAGCTCCGACGCCACGCCGTGCTCGAACCAGAGCCAGGCGGCCGCCTGCTGCATCGCCGGGTCTGAGACCAGCACGACGCGCTCGACGTGGCGCTGGATGATGCCGAAGTTGAGCGGGTCGGTGCTGCGCGGCGCCAGGGTGCCGGCGACGGTGTCGATGCGGTCCAGCACCGCCGGGCGCCCGGCCTCCAGGCTGCGCAGCAGGGTGGGGGCGCCCTCCGGCTCGACGCCGACGATGCGGATGCCGGGCTTCATGGCGCGGGCGGCGACAGCGATGCCGCTGATCAACCCGCCGCCGCCGATGGCGACGAGCAGCGTGTCCACTTCCGGCGCGTCGTCGAGGATTTCGGTTGCAACCGTCCCCTGCCCGGCGATCACCAGCGGGTCGGCGAAGGGATGGACATAGGCCATGTCGTGCCGCGCGGCGTGGCGCAGCGCCGCCGCGTTGCTGTCGTCCCAGGCCTCCCCCTCGACCACCACCTCGGCGCCCCAGGCCCGCAGCTTGCGCCGCTTCGCGTCGGGCACGGTGAAGGGCAGGTAGATCGTGGCGGGCACCCCGGCGATCCACCCGGCATAGGCCACCGCCAGGCCGTGATTGCCCCCGGACGCGGTGACCACGCCCCGTGCCAGCGCCGCGGGCGGCAGGGCCGCGAGCTTGCTGCAGGCCCCCCTTGCCTTGAAGGAGCCGGTGACCTGCAGCGACTCGAGCTTCAGCACAAGCTGGGCCGCGACCTCGGCATGGCCGCGCGCCGGCCTCGCCTCCAGCAGGGGGGTGCGGCGCACCCGTCCGCTGATCTCCGCAGCGGCGCGGCGCACGTCGCCGAGGGTGAGGGTTGCATCCGCCTGATCGTTCATCGCCGCCCCGTCGAGTGCCGGCACCCAGGGTCACACCATGCCGCGACGATGACAACAGGGTCGCGCAGTTTCCTACGGAAGACCGGCGACGGCGCAGGCGCTCAGATCTGCTCGGTGTCCAGCGCGTATCCGGCGGCGCGCACGGTGCGCACCACGTCAAGCTCGCCCTCGCCGTTGATGCTCTTGCGCAGGCGGCGGATGTGCACATCCACCGTGCGCGGCTCGACGTGGATATCTGGCCCCCAGACCGAGTTCAGCAGCTCCTCCCGCGAGAACACCCGGCGCGGATGCTGCATCAGGAACTCCAGCAGCCGGAACTCGGTGGGTCCCAGGTGGATCGCCCGGCCGTTGCGGTGCACCCGGTGGGCGCTGAGGTCCATGGTGATGTCGTGGAACACGTGCTGGCCGCGCACCGGCACCGCCCCGGCGCGCCGCAGCAAGGCCCGCATCCGGGCCAGCAGCGCCTCCATGTTGAAGGGCTTGGTGATGTAGTCGTCGGCCCCGGTGTTGAGGCCGCGCACCGCGTCCTGATCCTCCGTCCGCGCCGTCACCATGATGACCGGCAGGTCGCGGGTGGCCGGGCGGCGGCGGATCTGCCGGCACACCTCGATGCCCGACAGGACCGGCAGCATCCAGTCCAGCAGCACGATGTCGGGCGTGCCCTCCGAGATCCGGGTCAGCGCCTCCTGGCCATCGCCGGCCTCCTCGACGCGGAAGCCCTGCTTCTCCAGGTTGTAGCGCAGCATGGTCGCCAGCGCCGCCTCGTCCTCCACCACCAGGACGTAGGGCTTGGACAGGCTGGCGGGCGCGGGCAGCATCAGCGAGGGGCCGCGTCGTTAGGCAGGCGGACGACGGCGTAGGCCGACGCGTCGCCCTTCGGCCGATCCTCCCTGAGCGCCTCGCCGGTGACGGCATAGTGCACGTGCTCGGCGATGTTGGTGGCGTGGTCGCCGATCCGCTCCAGGTTCTTGGCGATGAACAGCAGATGCGTGCAGGGCGTGATGTTGCGCGCGTCCTCCATCATGTAGGTGACCAGCTCGCGGAAGATCGAGTTGTAGATCTCGTCGATCGCGAGGTCCGCCTGCCACACCTGATTGGCCTTGTCGGCGTCGTTCTCGCCGATGGCGTCGATGACGAGCTTGAGGTTCTCCTGCACCAGGCGCGACATGTTGGCGACGCCGGCGAGGCTGAACGGCAGGCGGTACTGGCCCAGCACGATGCTGCGCCGGGCGATGTTCTTGGCGTAGTCGCCGATCCGCTCCATCGCCGCGGTGATCTTCATGGCGCCGACGACCTGGCGCAGGTCGTCGGCCATCGGCTGGCGCAGCGCCAGCAGGCGGATGACGAGCTGCTCGGCCTCCCGCTCCTGCTGGTCGACCTGGAGGTCGAGTTCGACCGCCCGGGTGGCCGTGTCCGCGTCCTGGTGCAGGATGGCGTCGGTGGCGAGCGCCACCTGGCTCTCCACCATGCCGCCCATCGCGGTCATCAGGCCGCGCAGGAGCTGCAGTTCCTGGCCGTAGCTTTTGACGATGTGCTGGGCCTCGGACATTGTGCTGGCTCCCTTCAGCCGAACCGGCCGGTGATGTATTCCTGCGTGCGCTTCTGCTTGGGCGCGGTGAACAGCTGCGCGGCCGGCGCCACCTCGACCATCTCGCCCAGGTAGAAGAACGCCACCTGGTCGGCACAGCGCGCCGCCTGCTGCATGTTGTGCGTGACGATGGCGATGGTGAAGTCGCGCTTCAGCTCGTCGATCAGCTCCTCGACCTTGAGCGTGCTGATGGGGTCGAGCGCGCTGGTCGGCTCGTCGAGCAGGATGACCTCGGGCCGCACGGCGATGGTGCGGGCGATGCACAGGCGCTGCTGCTGCCCGCCCGAGAGGCCCATGGCCGAGCCGGACAGCCGGTCCTTCACCTCGCCCCACAGCGCGGCCCGGGTCAGCGACCACTCGACGCGCTCCTCCATGGCGGACTTGGACAGCTGCTCGTGCAGCTTCACGCCAAAGGCGATGTTGTCGTAGACCGACATCGGGAACGGCGTCGGCTTCTGGAACACCATGCCGATGCGGGAGCGCAGCGCGTTCGTGTCCATCTCGGGCGCGATCAGGTTCTGCCCGTCCATCAGCACCTCGCCCTCGGCGCGCTGCCCGGGATACAGGCTGTACATGCGGTTCAGCACGCGGAGCAGGGTGGACTTGCCGCAGCCGCTGGGGCCGATCATCCCGGTGACCTGCTGGGCCGGCAGGTCGAGGTTGATCTTCTTCAACGACTGGTTGGTCCCGTAGTAGAAGTCGAGGCCGCGTATGGCGATCCGCGCCGGGTTGAGGGCGCCGGACCGTGCGGCCATGGCGCCCATGCCCGGTGCGGGATGGCCGGCCCTGGCGGGCATCGGCAGGCTATTGGCTGTCTCGCTCATGGGACCCTCAGGACTTCCGCAGCACGATGCGCGCGATGATGTTGAGCAATAGGACGCTCACGGTGATGATAAGCGCGCCGGTCCAGGCCAGCGACACCCAATCCTCGTAAGGCGACCCGGCATAGGCGTAGATCGTCAGCGGCAGGCTCGACATCGCCTGGGTCAGGCTCACCGACCAGGTGAGGTTGCCGAGCGAGGTGAACAGCAGCGGCGCCGTCTCGCCGGCGATGCGCGCGATGCCGAGCAGCACGCCGGTGATCAGGCCCGACATGACGGAGCGGTAGCAGATCAGCGTGATCATCTTCCACTTCGGCGACCCGAGGCCCATCACCGCTTCCCGCAGCGTGTTCGGGATGAGCTGCAGCATGTCCTCCGTGGTGCGGACGACGATGGGGATGATGATGATGGCCAGCGCCACGGCGCCCGCGATGCCGGAGAAGCCGCCGAACGGCAGCACCAGAAGCTGGTAGACGAACAGGCCGATCAGGATGCTGGGGGCGGACAGCAGCACGTCGGAGACGAAGCGCACCGCGCCGCCCAGGCGCGAGCCGCGGGCATACTCGGCCAGGTAGGTGCCGACCAGGATGCCGATGGGCGTGCCGATGACCGTGCCCAGCCCGACCTGGATCACCGTGCCGACGATGGCGTTCAGCAGCCCGCCGCCGGACCCGGGCGGGCGCGTGACCTCCGTGAAAACGGCCGGCCCCATCGCCTGCAGGCCGCGCCAGAACAGGGTGAACAGGATGGAGGCCAGGAACACCAGGCCCAGCACCGTCGAGGCGGCCGCAAGCCCGGTCATCACCCGGTCCCGCCGCCGCCGGCTGCGGCCCAGGCGGGAGGCGGCCGCGGCGTCCCGCGGCGGCATGGCGGCGA
>CAHJXG010000348.1 GCA_903644035.1 Rhodospirillales bacterium | reverse complement strand
CGCGGCCGGGCCAGTCCACGAGGTCGCGGCCCAGGAAGGTCAGCCGCCCGCGGCTGGGCGCACGCTGCCGGGCCAGCAGCCGCAGCAGCGTCGTCTTGCCGGAGCCGTTGTGCCCGATCAGCCCGCACACCGCCGTGCCGGAGATGGCGAGGCTGAGCGGGTGCAGCAGCGTGCGGCCCGGCACCTCGACGCCGACGCCGGACAGCTCGAACATCGGGGCCGGAGCCGCCAAGGGCGGGTCTCCTACCAGCGCACCCCCAGGCTCGCCAGCACCTCCCGCCGCGTGCCGTAGTAGCAGAAGCTCTCGCCGGAACACTGCGCGACGAAGCTGCGGTCGAACAGGTTGTTGGCGTTCACCGCCACGCGCCAACGGCTGTCGCGGCCGAAGTCGTAGCGCACGGCCGCGTCCGCCAAGGTGCGGTCGCGCACCTTGAACAGGTCCGCGTTGCTGGCCTGGGTGCTGCCGACATAGCGGACGCCGGCCCCCAGCCCCAGCCCCGCCACCGGGCTGCCCTCCCCGAACGAGTAGTCCAGCCAACCCGAGGCGGCATGGCGCGGCACCGCGCCGACCTGGTTGCCCTGCGTCCCGTCGTTGGCGCTGGTCACGACCGGGTCCAGGTAGGTGTAGGCGGCGAGCACGTTCAGCCCGGCCAGCAGGTTGAGCTGCGCCTCGACCTCGACGCCGCGCACGCGGACCTCGCCGGTCTGCACCGTGTTCACGACGTTGGTCGGATCCGGGGTGGACACGTTGCTCTGCGTCAGGTCGAACGCGGCGGCGGTCACGTAGCTTGCCTTGCCGGCCGGCTGGTACTTGACGCCCACCTCGATCTGCTTGCCCTCCGTGGGCTGGAACGCGGCGCCGGAGGCGTTCACGCCGGCAATCGGCTGGAACGAGCGGGCATAGCCGACGTAAGGGGTGATGCCCAGCGGCGCCTCGTAGCCCAGGCCGGCGCGGTAGGTGAACTTCCGGGCGGACTGCGCCGCGGTGCCGCCATCGGCCCGGCGGTCGCGCGTGGTGGTGTCCACCCAGTCCTGCCGCCCGCCCAGGGTCAGGATGAAGCGGTCGAGCTTCACTTGGTCCTGCAGGTACAAGCCATACAGGTTCTGGGTCTGCTGGCTGTTCGTGTAGATCGACAGCTCCGGCTGCAGGGCACCGTACACGGGGTTGAACAGGTTCAGCGGCGTGGCCGCGGCGCTCCGGTTCACCGTCGCGTTGGTGATGCGGTTGTACTCGAAGCCGCCCAGCACGGTGTGGGTCAGCGGGCCGGTGGCGAACTTCGCCTGACCCTGGTTGTCCACGGCGTAGAGGTTGGCGCGCACGTCCTGGCCGTAGGCGGTCCTGTTGAGCGTGGCGAGGTCGGGTTGGAACCCCAGGCCGTAGACCTGGCGCTGATTATAGTCGATGCGGGAGAAGCGCGCGTTCTGCCGCACGGTGAACACGTCGTTGAACCGGTGCTCGATCTCGTAGCCCAGGTTCATCTGGAACTTGTCGACCTTGTTGTACTGGTCCTCGCCGGTGAACCGGTTGGTGGGGATGCGGCCGTTCGGGTTGCCGAACACGGTGCCCTGGCTGGGCAGGAACTGCTGCCCGGCGGAGTGGTCCCTCTGGAAGCTGGTCAGCAGCGTCACCGTCGTGTCGGGACCCGCGCGGTAGGTGATCGCCGGGGCCAGGAACAACCGGTCGTTCGGCACGCGGTCGGTCTGGCTGCCCGCGCCGCGCGCCAGCCCGGTGAGGCGGTAGGACCACTTGCCGTCCGTGCCCACGGGGCCGCCGAGGTCGAACTGCCCCTGGATGCGCCCGTAGCTGCCCCCCAGGACCGCGGCCTCGCCGAGCGGCGTGTCGGTGGGCCGCTTGCTGACCAGGTTGACCAGCCCGCCCGGCGCGTTCTGGCCGTACAGCACCGAGGCCGGTCCCTTCAGCACGTCGATCCGCTCCAGCCCGTACGGCTCGGGCGCCAGCGCCGTGACGCCGGGGCTGACGCGCAGGCCGTTCAAGTAGATGCCGGTGTCGTTGGTCGAGAAGCCGCGGATGTTGAACCAATCCACGTGCGGGTCGGCGCCGAACGCCTCGCTCTGCACCCCTGCCGTGTAGCGCAGCGCCTCGCCGAGCGACTGCACCTGGCGGGAGTCGAGCTGATCGCGGTTGATGACGGACACGGATTGCGGGATCTCGCTGAGCGGCGTGTCGGTCTTGGTGCCCGTCACGTCACGGCGCGAGACGAAGCCCTGGGTGTCCGCCAGCGCGCCCGCGCTGCGTCCCTGGACATCGACGGTCGGAAGGTCGACCGTGGTCGTGGGCGCCGGGCCGTTCTGGGACTGGGCGCGCGCGGCCGCCCTGAGGCTGGCCAGAGAGCCGGACAGCAGCGCAAGATGGAGCAGGCGACGGCGTCGCCGACCCAACGGAGCAGCGGTGAAGTCCGTCATGCGCATTCCCCTTGCAGCGCATCGGCATGAAAGCGTGCGCTTGTCACCGAGCTGCTATACGATGTAGTGTTGCGAATGCTTCGCATTATCATATGAGCGGTCGGGCCTGCAAGTGGGGGGCATTGATGCCGATCCTTGCTGGCGGCAGACAAGGTATCCTGTGGATCGCTGGCCCTCAGCGGATGCGGGTGGCCTTACCATGATGGGGATGTAGGAATGACCCTCGCTGTTCTACGCTCGGGGCTTGCTCGCTTCGTGTGCTGCCTGTCGGCCTGCATCGCCCTGCTTCTGAAGCCCATGGCCGCCTTGGCACAGGATGCGCGCCCTGGCGCCGTGCTGCCGCAGGACCTGTCGCCCTGGGGCATGGTCGCCGGCGCGGATTGGGTGGTGAAGGCCGTCATCGCCGGGCTGGCGTTCGCCTCGGTCCTGACGTGGACCATCGCGCTGGCCAAGGGGTTGGAGCTGCTCGTCGCGGGCCGCCGTGCCCGGACGGGGCTTGCGGCCCTCGGTGCCGCCGGCAGCCTGGAGGAGGCGGGACGGCGGCTCGGCCCGGCCCAAGGCCCGT
>CAHJXG010000347.1 GCA_903644035.1 Rhodospirillales bacterium | reverse complement strand
CGCTCTCCAGATCGACGGCGACCGCCCCGGTGCGGGTACACAGGGCCGCTTTGGCCGCGGCGCTTGCCACGACCTCGCCCCCGCCATGCAGCGCGCCCGGCGTCGCCCCGCCCAGCCGCCGCATCAGCACGCCGTCGGTCTCCCATCGCTCGGCATCCAGCAGCACCGTGGCCGGGACCAGCACCATGCCGGGGGAGACAGCGGGATCGAGGCCGCCCGCGAGGCCGAAGCTGACGAGGCCGGAGACGCCGCGCTCGACCAGGCGTTGCGCGGCGACGGCCGCCCCTTCGGCCCGGCCGCCGCCGACCTCGACCGGGACGCCGAGGCGCCGGGCGATCCGCGCCTCCGCCTCAAGTCCGGTGACGACGCCGATGGGGCCAGGCGCCAGGGTTCAGAACCCGAACGTGACCCGGCGGCTGTTGCCGTGCCGCAGGTTGCGGAACCGCGCCAGCGCCAGCAGCGGGAAGAACAGCCGGTAGCCGTGGTAGCGCAAATAGAACACCCGCGGGAATCCGACGGCGGTGTAGGGCAGCTCGTCCCACTCGCCGTCCTCGCGCTGGGTGCGGGCCAGGTACTGCGCCGCGCGGTCCACGGCGGGGCCGGTCTCGCCGGCCGCCATCAGGCCCAGCATGGCCCAGGCGGTCTGCGACGGCGTGCTGGCGCGGTACTCGCCGGGCGCGCTGGCGGCGTAGCTTTCCTCGTCCTCGCCCCAGCCGCCGTCGTCGCGCTGCCGGTCCAGCAGCCACTCGCGGGCGCGCCGGATCGCCGGGTCGTCATGCGGCAGCCCCGCCGCGTTGAGCGCGCACAGCACGGACCAGGTGCCATAGATGTAGTTGGTCCCCCACCGTCCGAACCAGCTCCCGTCCGGCTCCTGGTCGGCGCGGAGGTAGGCGATGGCGCGGGCCATCGCCGGCTCCTCCGCCCCATGGCCAAGCTGCGCCAGGAACGACACGCAGCGCGCGGTGACGTCGGCGGTGGGCGGGTCCAGCAGCGCGCCGTGGTCGGCGAACGGGATGTGGTTGAGGAAGTCGTGGTCGTTGTCGGCGTCAAAGGCGCCCCAGCCGCCGTTGCGGCTCTGCATGCCCAGGATCCAGTCTCGGGCGCGGTTCACGCTCTCCGCATGGCCCGGGTCGCCGTTGCGGTGCAGCAGCATGCCGACCACGGCGGTGTCGTCCACGTCGGGGTAGTGCGCGTTCTCATACTGGAACGCCCAGCCGCCCGGCGGGGCGTCGGGCCGGGACAGCGCCCAGTCCCCGCGCAGCGACGTCACCTGACGTTCCACGAGCCAGGCGCAGGCAGCGTCGATGCCTGGGGTGGCGGCGCCCTCCGCCTCCGCGACGGCATGGCCGGCGAGGCTCGTGTCCCAGATCGGCGACAGGCAGGGCTGGCAGTAGGCCTCGGTCTCCGTCACCACCAGCAGCTTCCGCACCGCGCGCCAGGCCGTGCCCGCGTCCGGGTGGTCGGGGGCGTAGCCGAGCGCGTCGAACATCATGACCGTGTTGGCCATCGCGGGGTAGATGGCGCCCAGGCCGTCCTCCCCGTTCAGTCGCTCGGTCACAAAGGCGACCGCATCCTCGATGGCCCGCGCCCGGACCACGCGGGGAAAGGCCGGCTCGACGGCGCGGACGACGCTGTCCACCGTCTTGAACACCCGGCCCCAGGCGGACCGGTACGGGCCGCGCACCCAGTCGCGCACCCGGTCCGGCGCCGTGCAGAACAGCTCCGAGATCTCGACCCGGCGCGGGTTGCGCGCGCGCGGATGCAGCGCCATGAGCACCAGCAGCGGCACCAGCACGGTGCGGGACCAGTACGACACCTTCGACAGATGGAAGAAGAACCATTGCGGCAGGTGCATGATCTCGACCGGCATGACCGGCACGGCGCGCCAGGGCACCTGGCCGAACAAGGCGAGCTGGATGCGGGTGAAGACGTTGGTGCGCTCCGCCCCGCCCGCCGCCAGGATGGCGACGCGGGCGCGGGCCATGTGCGGCGCGCCGGGCAGGTCGCCGATGGCCTTCAGCGCGTAGTACGCCTTCACGCTGGCGGACAGGTCGAACGGGCCGTCATGGAACAGCGGCCAGCCGCCATGCGCGCCCTGGATGCGCCGGAGATAGACGCCGATCTTCTGCTGCAGCGGGGCGTCGATCCGGTCGAGGTAATGCTCCAGCAGCACGTATTCGGCGGGAATCGTCGCGTCCGCCTCCAGCTCGAACACCCAATGCCCGTCGGGGCGCTGCCGTCCAGCCAGGGCGGTGGCAGCGCGATGGATGGTGTGCTCAAGGGCATCGCCCTCAAGCCGGTACGCATGAGGGCGGGTCAGGCTGTCGCTCGGCATGGCGGTCTGTGTGCTCGTGTCACGCGGCTAGAAGGGTGGATGCTGCATTGCAACCTGATCTGATGGCACCTTCGATGGTCGCGGGCAAGCCGGTGGCGGTCCAGTCCCCCGCAAGCGCCAGGTTGGGCCAGCGGGTCCGGGCGGCGGGCCGCCTCCGGTCCTGCTCGGGCGTCGCGGCGAACGTCGCGCGCTTCTCCTTCACCACGCGCCAGGCCGGCATCGCCTCCGGCAGGCGCAGCACGGCGCGGACGTCCTGCCAGACCTCGGCGGCAAGCTCGGCGGCCGGCGCGTCTACCCGGCGGTTGCCGGCGCTGATGGTGACGCTGACGACGCCGGGCTTCACGAACACCCACTCCGCGGTGCCGCCGATCAGCCCGGTGAACCCGGCCTCGCCGGGGTCGGCGTCGCAGCGGAAATGCACGTTCAGGATGGCCTCGAATCGGTCAGGCACCACGAGGCCCGGCACCAGCCCGGCGGCGACGGGGGGGGGGACCGCGACGACCACCGCCTCGTCGTTCGCCACCGGGCGGTCGCCGACCGC
>CAHJXG010000346.1 GCA_903644035.1 Rhodospirillales bacterium | reverse complement strand
CCGTCGCACGGCCGTGCCGTCCACCTGCGTATTCAGGTCCGCCGGTTCCGGTGTGCCGCCGTCAGCTGCCACAGGCGGATCTTCGGCGAGCCGCTCGCCGACAGCATCGCACCCCGTGCTGCCAGACGTACAACCCGGCTCGAGGGCGTCGTCCATCATTTGGGCCTCGCTCTCGGAGGCCGACCCGCCGCCAGCCTGGCAAGGCGACTGATGTTGCCGGTGAGCAGGGACACGCTGCTGCGGGTCCTGCGCCGCCGGGCGCCCGTGGGGGCCGGACCCGTCCAGGCCATCGGCATCGACGACTTCGCGTGGAAACGTGGCCAACGCTACGGCACGGTGGTGTGCGATCTCGAACGACACTGCATCATCGACCTGCTCCCAGATCGGGAGCCAGCGACGGTGGCGGCCTGGCTTGCGGACCACCCCGAGATCACCGTGGTGTCGCGCGACCGTGGCGCCGGATATGGGCAGGCTGCGTCGAAGGGTGCGCCGCAGGCCGTCCAGGTCGCCGACCGGTGGCATCTGATGGAGAACGCCAGCGCAGCATTCCTGGAGGCGGTGCGCCGGTCGATGAAGGCGATCCGCCAGGTCCTGGGATCGACGGTGATCGACCCGGCGCTGCTGACCTGTGCCGAGCGCATCCGGTACGAGGGCTTCCTTCGGCGCCAGGACGACAGCCAGGGGATCAGGGCGCTAGCCGGGGCGGGCAAGTCGATAAAAGAGATCGCACGATCGACGGGCCGCAGCCGCAAGCTGGTCCGCAGCGTGCTCCGCGGCGGGGATGGCGACGTGTTCCGCTGCCGTCAGAACATGCTGGAGCCGCACATCGCCAAGCTCCGGGCCGAGTGGGATGCGGGCTGCCGCAATGGCGCGGAGCTATGGCGTCGGCTGTGTACCGCAGGCTTCAGGGGCGGACTTCGGGTGGTGACGGAGTGGACGACCCGACAGCGCCGCAGCGAGAAAGCCGACGTGGGTTTGGCCCGCAAGGCTCCGCCCGCTCGGTTGTTGAGTCGCCTCATGACGGCACAGCGCGTGCAGTTGGCGAAGGCCGACGCGGTCACAGTGGCGGCGATCGAGACGGGGGTGCCGGCGCTGGCCGTCGCGCGCGACCTCATGGAGCGCTTCCATTGCATGCTGCGGACGCGCGACGTCGGTGCACTGCCACATTGGCTCGTGGAAACTGGCAGCAGCTTGCTGGCTTCATTTGGGAAGGGCATTGCCGCCGATTTAGCTGCGGTGACAGCGGCGCTGACCGAGCCATGGTCGAACGGGCAAACCGAGGGTCAGATCACTAAGCTCAAGCTGGTCAAACGGCAGATGTATGGGCGCGCGTGTCTCGATCTGCTGCGAGCTCGCCTCGTCGCACCCGCGTAACAACCGGCGCAAAACTGCACCGAGAGTGAGTCAGAGCCCCTTTTGGACGCCGATACGGGGTCCCGACCCCGTGCCGATTGACAGCTGTCCCCCCTCCCGCGCCCAATACGCCTGTCGGTGCTCACGCCAGGCCGTCTGCAATTGCGAGAGGCGCAGGAAGGCTTGCGGCGCCCGCATCTTGCGGGCCTCGCGGGCCACGAGCGCGGCCAGCGCGCCCCGGTCATCGGAAGCGGACAGGTCGAAGGACTGGTCCCGACGCGCGCGCTTGCCCAAGGAGCTCAGGATGGGCTGAAGGTCGTGGGATCCGGCGTCGGATGACGCGCCCAGCTTCTCGAGTTGCGTCCGCAGGAACAGGTGCAGCAGGAAGCTGCCCGCGGCCGACAACCCTCCCGCCATCCCCAGCACCCCGGTCAGGTAGGCCGCCTCGTTCGAGGCCGCTGCCCACGCGCACCGACACGCCGGGTAGGCAACCTTGTGCCGCATGAGGTGACCCGCCCCGCGCCCGTCCGCACTCAGCGCCCTAGTGATGGCTGACCGCGGGTCAGGGACGTGGATGGCGGTCACGGGCGCCTCTGCCGTCACGAACGTGGTAAGGCAGCCGTCGCGGCCGCGGCGCGGCCGGGGGGGCATGAACGGCGGGCGATCGCCGCCGCGTTCGATCTTGAAGGCCGAGGCCATTCGCCAGCGTCTCGGCAGCAGCAAGAGACTCCTGTTGGCCCCGTCCCCGGCCGCTGCGCCCTCCCGCTCCAGCAAGTAATCGACTGCCCAACAGCCCATGGCGAAGCGCTGGCGGAACGGCACGTCGGAAAGGTGAACCGGGGCGAGTTCCGGCGGCTGGGCGCGAGCACCCAACCAGGTGAATGCCGACCAGCCGGGATGGTGGCTAAGGGTTCCAGGGAAGAGGACCTTCTCCCGTGCGGCCCCGAGCGATCTCGTATCAGGCACGGTGGCGTCAAGCGGCCCGACGCGGGCTGCCGAGATGAAGCTCCCACGAACTACCCCCTTCACGCGCGCCGCTGCATCTGCGAGCGCCGCTTCCGAGAGCGAGATCGAGCGGATAGTGACCGTCGGCGGCCCGCCGGTGCCGCTTCCAACGTGATTGCGCCGCCCTAGCAAGATGCCGAGTTGCTGGAGGAACGCTGGGTCGGCCAACTGTTCCTCCGCGACGCGCAGAGTGACGACGTCGCGATCGAGCCAAGCCGGGATCAGGTGGCGGGCGTTCCAGAACAGGACGCGGTCTTCGAACGAGGATCCCACGACGAGGCTGAACGCCGAACTCCACGGATGCGACTGCACCTCCAATCTCTGGGCGAACCAGGCCGAGGCTTGCGCGAGGCTGGTCGCCCGGTCGTCGGAGAATGCCGTCAGCGCGGCCAAGTCGTCCGGGATGGTCTCGAAGTCCTGGCCCATGCCGTAGTGTCGGCCCCCAAGTGCCTCCGAGGGCACGAGGGTCAGCAAGCGCGCGGCGCCGCGGGCGTCGCTCGGTAGCATGCCCGCGCCCATGCTGCGCCAGTAGGTTCCGAAGTTGTCGGCGAGAAAGGGGCTGACCTCCGCACCGTGCCAGCTGTCCAGGATCCTGAGCGTGCTGGCACCGTGGGATGGCGAGTGGCGGGCGGCGGTGAAGATTACCGAGAGGCACGACAGTGGCTCGAAGCGGTAGTTCGGCTTGTAGGCAAAAACATCGTGGCGGTCACCGTCGACCGGATCATGCCAGATGTACTCGCTCGGGTAGATCCACTCATGGATCCGAAGCACCTCGCCCTGATCGAGATCGACATAGGAATAGATGACATCCGGGTCGTAGGTTT
>CAHJXG010000345.1 GCA_903644035.1 Rhodospirillales bacterium | reverse complement strand
CAGATGTCCGCCACAGGGACCCCGTCAGCCCCTTGCTTCAGAATGAACGCCTTCTGCGCGTCCGAAAACTTCGATGCTTTCATGCCTCTCCGCTCCTCCCAGCCGGGGATGTTCAGCGCGGAAAACTCTAACCAAAAACGATCCAGTTTGTCGGGGCAGATCACTTGGTCATTCTTGCTCCTGATCCTTGGCATCCTCGCCGCGCTCAGGCAGAAAATTCACTTATCGACCTGTCTGAATTCTCCCGGCTACCTCTCTGCGACGCAACTTCATGACTTGGTCCTGGTACTGCCGCGTGGCCTCAAGCGACTTGGCGTGGTTGTAGGTGCGTTCGGACGTGGCCAGCCGGGCGTGTCCGAGCACGCTGGTGGTGATGCGAACGCGCTCCGGATCCATGCTGGCGATCGAGGTGGCGGCGCAATCTCGGAAAAGGTGCGGATTGACGGGCTGTCCGAATTTGGCCCGGGTCAGTTGGACGATGCAGTAGTAGATGGTGTTCGCGCTCAGCGGAGTTCCGGCACTGCTGACCCAGAGATTGGCGGAGGGTTCTGCGACGTCGCCGCTGCCCTGAGGTCCGCCCTGGAAGGCGCCGGAACGTTGCCGGCGCTGGCGCTCGCACAAACGTGGACGGTGGTGTGACAGGTAGCACTCGAGATGAGACCTGACCTGCTCTGGGAATGGCAGTTCGAGGGCCTGGCAAGTTTTCATTTCGGCTTTGGGGAACAGCAGACGGTAGCGCTCCCCATGCCGGACGAGGTGGCGGCCGATCTCGATGGCAGCGAAGTTCTTGAGACGCAACGGGCGGGCGGCAAGCACGGTGATCATCAGTCCGTCGCGGTAGCGGACGGCGCGGCGCCAAGCGGGGACGTCCCTATACTGCTCCGCCGCTGCCATAAGCTGCAGTCCCAGCACGAACAGCTCGTCTGACCCGACTAGGCGCAGGCGTTTCAACCGGGCCGGCAACGCGGTGCGCCTCAACCGTCCTGCAAGGTCCCAGAGCCACGTCCAGTCCGTCTCCTGGGCCAAGGCGCCAGCAGCCTGGGCAAGGCCCTGGATCCGGAACACGACCGTGTTTGGGGCATTGGCCGTCCAGAGGGCTGCGACGAACTCCCGCACGCGCCTCGGTGTCACCTGCCTCGCCGGTGGCATGGTGGGATCGAGCTCGCCGGTTCGGTCCAGCCAAGTGAGCCAGCGGCCGTAGCCCGCGATCGCAAGCGCCCGAGTGGTCGGGGCCCACCTCGATGCCGGGCCGCCGGGGTCGAGCGCGTCGCCGGGCCGGAGCGCCGCCGCCCAGGCAAGCCGGTCGTCCTCCGGCCAGAGGTGGAGCGGCCGGCATCGGCGCTCGGGATCATGTCGCGGCGCAGGGACCGCGGTCATCGGCGTGACCTAGTCGATGCCGACGCTCCTGCCGTTGCGCGCCGGCGGACGTCGAGGATGTGCGCATCGTAGTGCTGGATCGCCGCCGCCGTCTCCTCGCCGCAATAGAAGCGCGTGGTGGTGTCGACGGACTTGTGGCCGTGCAGCAGGCGGACCACACCGTAGGCGCCGGGATAGGCATCGAGATAGAGCTTGGCAGCGATGTGCCGGAACAGATGCGGGTTCACCAGCAAGCCGCAGTGCCGCTTGACGCAGGCGCCAATTTGCAGGCCCAAGCGCTCGCGGCTCTTGGGCCGGTTGCCGACGCCGGGAAACAGCCAGGGCGACGCTTCGGTGAGCAGGAGCGGCCGGTAGCGTGCGATGTAGAGGTCGAGCAGCTGGACGGTCTGCGGCGGCAGTATGGCCTCGATCCCGGTGCCGTTCTTGACCTCGTGGCCGGGGATGACGAGGTGGACTACGCCCCGGCGCGACCGGGCGAAATGCCGCTCCAGGTTGAGACCGGCCAGGTTGGCGCGGCGAATGGGCAGCATCAGCAGCACCTCCACGGCGAGTGCCGACTGCAGCAGGAGCGCCTCGGCCCGTGACGGCGCCTTGGAGTGGACCACCGCCTGGACAAGCTTCTCGGGAAGCCTGACGAGCTTCTGGACGTTGTCGGGATCGTCGAACTGCCGCAGGCGGCTGCGGTTCTTCTCGGTCATGCCGGCATGACCGGGATCCAGGTTCTTGCACAACCTTCGCAGGGCCAGCAGGTGGGCCGCGTCGACCTTGACCCAGTGTTGCGCCAGGCACCGCACCCGAAAGGCGATCCGGTGCGCCTGCGCGTTCGACGGCTCCGTTGATCGTCGCTTCGCCCGCTCCAGGAAGAACCGCAGGCCGTCCTTGACGACGGGAACCGCCACCGCATCGCTCAGCAGGCGCAATCCTTGCGGATCGTGGCCACTGTGGACCAAGGCCGAGAGGTAGATACTCAGTTCGTGCGCAAGCGTCCTGATGGAAGCAGGCCGAAGTGGCTTGAAGCCGGCATCGTCCAGGATGTCGGTGCCGGCCTGATGGTCCAGGTAGGCGTCGACATCGCGCTTCAGGGTAGGCGGGAAGCTTTTCCAAGGCAGCGCGTAGGTGCGTCGGTAATCGGGGATGGTGACCGCCTGCTGTGGCCAGTCCGAGGTGGCTTCCGCCATCCGGCTCCAAATCACCACTGCCCTGCGCTGCAGCTTGCGCGGCAGCTCGCTCAGCGAGGCTGTGGTCAGGTCCTCGAGGTAAGCGGCGAACGTGGCGTCGCCGACTTCCCCGGGGTCGATGCCGCGGACGGTGCAGTAGCGGGCGAAGCGCGTCAGGCCGAGTCTGGCCTGCTTCTCCTGCAACAGGCGGAACAGGGCTGTCCAACGCGGTGCGAACGGCACTCGCGACCGCGCGGGCACGTGGACGAGGCCGGCACGCTTCAGGGCCTGCCGGGTCAGGCTCATCGTGTTGGCCCAGCGGCCCGGGGAGATGCCGGCCATGGCGGGGACGAAGTCCTTCAAGCGATCCCGAAGCTGACCCGGGTGGGCCGACAGGTCGTCGAGTGGCCGGCCGAGGGCCTTGGCCACGGTGCGCAACGCTGACGCGAGGTCCTGGCGTTGCCGCTTCGTCAGGCTTTCATCGGCGATAACTCCGGCGAGGATCATGGCCAGGGTGGAAGTTTGCGCCATGAAGGACGGTTCTCGTGAAGAGAAGGAGGTGGACATAGTTGCCCTCATGATATCATAGGTGGAAGGTAGATTGCTTTCGTTATTACTTACAATAATAAACCATGGCGTTTAACAACGACAGGTAATCACGAAAATTAGAAATGGCTATACATAGCAAGACTCTGGTTGCCCTTGGGGAACATTCAGATCCGTTTCCTGTTGATGAAGGCGGAGAGGTCTTCTTCGGAGATGCGGATCTGGCGACCAATCCGATGGAAACGCAGTTCGCCGCAGTCCATCCAGCGTCGGATCGTCTTCACCGAGACCTGAAGTGTTCGGGCAACCTCGGTGAGAGGAAGCAAACGCGGGACCCGCGAAGGAGCGCCGGTCATTGTAAGGGGCCGATCATGCGTACCAAGGTTGGAGATCGAGCACATGATCGAGTCTGAATCAGCGCCGATCGAATGCCGGCAACGAGGTTCCGGTCGGATGCAGACGACAGGCGTTCCATCATGACCGGTCCGAGCGCGAGCACGCCAAAAGCGCCATCTGCAACTCGGACAGGCGCCAGCGCGGACTCCGGGGATTGATGTAGATCGGCTTCGGTAGCCGCCCAGACCTCACGTCCCTCCAGAATGTCGAAAGCCCGCGTCCGGTCTCCTTCGCGCGCTGCAACGAGCGGATCGTCAGGCTTGTATTCAGGAGCCGGGTCGCGGCGCGCACGTCTGCGCAACGCGGTTGAATGTCTGGCAGAACACATAGTCATGGGCACATCCGATGCTGTGGACATGCCAGACCATCTATAGGAGCCCAGGAGGAAGCGTCATGCCCAAACCCCTAGGGGGGTTTGGGCATGACCCGTCGCGCATTCCGCGAGGCTGCGAGCCGCTTCCGAATGCTGCGAGAGTCGGTAATCTCTGCATTGTCGCACCCGCTGGATGCCGCTTTTTCCATATAGTCATCGAGCAATGCATGGATAGATTCGTCCTCGCTCATCTCCGCGATTGTGGTAAATCCCTCAATGCTCAGAGTATCCTCGTCTTGCTGCTCTAATTTTCTAACGCGCTCGAATGCGTTCCAGCCGTTTCGTCTAAAACCCAGTGCTTGGAGCACTTGTTTTGTGGCTTGGAGTGGGCTCAGAGTCCGCTTGCGGTGGCGGGCGCGCTCCACGGACTCCCAATCGCGGGGTAGCTCTCCAAACGGCTCCGGGGTGGCTCTGTAGTCTAGGCCCTCCGCGAGGTCGCGAAGCCGCCTGGCCTGGATAGCAAGGTAGTCCAAACACCATTGCGGCATTTCCAGCCGAGGAAGGTCCGCACTGATGCGTGCCTCGTTCAGCACGAACCACTCGTCCAATGCCTTCCACAGGTAAAGCGGGTTACCCGTCCGATCCGCGAGGACGTTCAGGTTCCAAATGTTTTGAAACGTTTCCTTTTCCAAGATTTTCCGGAACCGCTCAGCTCTTGCGGCTTCATCATCTTGCTCATTCACGGCCGTCCACGTCCTCTCATGCGCTTAGGCGTCGGGCTTAGCAGCTCCCCCGCAGTTCACAATTACACCGCTGCTACACCGCTGCGCGAAGCACTCATGAGCCGCCATCGCTTTTCGAAGAGATCAGAGGTCAGGACAGGAAGTGCCCTGAGTGCCCGATTCGCGAGAACGGACGGGCAATTTAGACGCCTGGAATTTGGGCCTTGGGCAGTGACGAACGCGCGCAGCCGCAGGGTGCCGGTCGCGCGATCACGTCGTCCGGGCGGTGCGAACGATCGCTGGACCGCAGCGGACTTCACCTGTCGTGCCGGGGCGCACCTTCGTTGCGTTTCGGTCCGTTTACCCGCATCCTGGGCGTCATGCCCGACACAGCGCTCCCCACCCGATGGCTTCGCCTCGCCGACGCCACAGCCCTCGCGCTCCAGATCCACGCCGAACAGCTCCGGAAAGGCACGACGACGCCCTACGTGTCGCACCTGCTCGCCGTTGCCGCGATCGTGCTGGAGTACGGTGGCGACGAGGACCAAGCCTGCGCCGCCCTGCTACACGACGCCATCGAGGACGGCGGACCGGCGTGGGAAAGAGTGATCAAGGAACGGTTCGGGCCACGGGTGGCCGGCATCGTGCGCGCCTGCACGGATGCGGATACGCAGCCCAAGCCGCCATGGCGCGCCCGCAAGGAGGCCTACCTCGCCCACCTCGAGACGGAAGGTCCCGACGCGCTGCTGGTGTCGGCGGCGGACAAGCTGCACAACGCCCGTGCGATCGTGTCGGACCTGCATACGCACGGGCCCGGCATGTTCTCCCGCTTCAACGCCGGACAGGAAGGCACCTTGTGGTACTACGGCGCACTGGCCGAGATCTTCGCCCGCCGCCTGCCTGGGCCGTTGTCGCGCGAGCTGCGCGATGCCGTCATTCAGATGCAGGATCGGGCCGCTGACGCCATCTCGCCACCCTGAGCAGGGCACGGGGTCCTGGCCGTCGAAGGTTTCGAAACGCCAATGCCCGAAGCTTTCCCGGCCGAAGTGGAACGGTCACGAAGGAGCCTGAACAGTTGCGCCGCGCTGATTCATTCTGATGCTGAGCACACGGGCTCGAAAACGCTCGCGGTCGAAAGCGAACTCGTTCCAGCCATGCTCGATCAATGGCTCTTCGGCCGCCGCAACAAGGTAAGGATCGCACCCATCATCATGCATTTCGCCGTGTGACGTGTCCTGTTCAAGCGCCTCAGGTTCATTCATCAACCTTAAAAGTGCCTCAATACGAAATACACAGGCCTTGCCGAGCTGCGAGACCTCTTGCAGGGTATGTCCATTTTTAGAGAAGAAGTCACGTATTACAAAACTTACACTACCAAAAGAATCTATGTCCTCTCCATGCTTTTCGAGAGCACGAATGATCCCATGGAACTGGGCAGACGACACTTTTACACCGTTCATTCTTTTCAAGAACTTCTTGTCCGATTTTGAGAATGCCATGGGATACCTCTTGTGGCTGGCGACGAACTGCGGATGCACCCTGTCCGAAACTGGGCCGCTGCGCAGCAGGACGATCCAAGCGAATGTCTACTATAGTGCCTCGTCGTATGTCGACGATAGTGGCCATGCAGTGGCATGGACGTGCGAGAGCAGGTTGGCCGCAATCTGCGCTGCCTGCGATACAAAGCAGGGATGTCGCAAGAGGAACTCGCCTTCCGGGCGGAGCTGAACCGCGGCTACGTCAACGGCATCGAGCGGTATGTCCGCAACCCCACGATCGTCGTGCTGCAGAAGCTTGCGCACGCTCTGGGCGTCGAGATCGCCGAGTTTCTGGTAAAGCCGGAGACGATCCGAGCCGAGAAGGCTCGTCAGACCGAGCACGATACCTGATCACAAGCCGTGCCGGAGTTAGCTCTCTCACGACTCGTTGCTATGGTCCTTGAGTGTAGCGGTTTGCATTCGTCCGCGGTCAGGTGCGCACCTACAAACCGATCAACTCAACGGTCATAAGCCCCACCGGATGGCACGTAATGGGACGTGCTTGTCGAGTCGCGCACCTGCAGCGGTGTGTCTGCCTGCGGCGTTTCGGTCACGGCGGCCGACGGCTTGTGACCACCATCCACCCGCGGCGTGTCGTCCGGTCGCACGCCCGCACGCCCGCCGGGCTGACCCCCGATACTCCTAGACTGATCCTGCGGGCTCTGTCCGTCCTCGCGGAGCACGGGGACATCCGCTGCCCGGAGCCGTTCCGCGCTGTCGTCGTGGCGGCACTCCTCTTGGTGCAGGACTGCTCCAAGGAACGATCCTGGTGTCGCGTTCACCGGCCAGCCGATCGCGTAGGACAAGAGGAAGCCGTCCACCGAGTCCGTGGTGGTCTCCGCCAGTTGCTGGGGTTCTGGTGACAGGCGGCGCGCCGCCGCTCCGGGGCGAGGCGGGAACGGTCCCGAGGGGACCGTCTGCCGCGGCTGCGGAGGCGGGCCTGCCGCCATCTGCGCACTGTCCGCGACCACGAGCATGATCATGGTACCGCCAGCAAGGCCGGGCATGAGAGACGCCAGGACCGCGGCGAGGATGTCGTCGGCGAAGCGCAGCGTTCCCAGGGTCTGCTCCGCCGGGCCGCCATGCAGCAGCAGGTCGCCTCGCCCGGCGGCTTCCGCCATCGCGGCCTCGCCATCGACGGCGCGGAACACCAGGACGGGGTGCAGGCCGGTGTTCTCGTCAATCGGCAACGCGACGTCGCCGGGCCGAGCGAGGCCGAGATAGCGGTAGCGGCCGGTCGGAACGTCGCCGAACGGGCGGCGGCGGCTCGCGTCGGGGTTACCCGCGCGGGCGGCAAACACCTTGTCCACGGCGCAAACGACAGGGTGGGGTCCAAGCACCACGCGGCCATCTTCGTCTTGGACGGTGAACGTGCCGTTCGACAGGCGATCGGCTGGAAGCTCGGCCTGGATCGTGCGCTTGCGTCCGCCATTCTGCGGCCCGTCGGGGACAGCCGCAGGCGGCGGCTCGGCTGCTGTCTGCGGCCTCTGCCAGCCGAACATCGCTAAGACAGCTCTCACAACTTTACGCATGCTCCGTCTCCTTCCTCTTGGCGGCGTCGACCCGGTCGCGACCCGGCGGGAGGAGGATCTCGGACCAGGCTGACGCCATCCGCTCCATCGAGAACTCGCGCATCGCCCGTGCCCGGGCCGCAAGACCCATCCGGGCTGCCCGCGCAGGGTCCGACAGGACCGCCGCGACCGCCTCGGCCACGCGGGCAGCGAGGCTGTCCCAAGGGGCCGAGGCCACTAGAACACCCGTCTCCCCTGACACGACCTGCTCGCCCGTGCCCCCGTCATCGTTGGCAACCACCGGCAAGCCGGCCGCCATCGCCTCGAGGCTCGCGTTCGGGCAGCCCTGCTGCTCGCTGACCATGACGAGGCAGGCGAAGCGCGGCAGGAAGGCCGACGTGCGGTGGTCGGGTTCGGCGAAACGCAGGTTGGCCGGCATTTCGGTGTCCAAGGCCGCCTGCAGCCGTTTGCCGACGTCGCTGGCGTCTCCGTCGCCCCCGTGGATGCCGCCGACGACGGTGAAGGTCGCCCCGGGTACCAACTCCGCGAGCCGACGCGCGACCAAGGGCAGCAGGTCCGGGTGTTTCGACGGCGCGAGCCGCCCGACGCAGACTGCGGCCAGGCGCGGGTCCGCTCCTGGAAGCGGCCGGGGGCCGTCATACGGCGCGAGCGACGGATCGCCAGCGCACGGACGGCGCACGCCGTTCGGGATCACGGCGTGTGCCTTTGCCGCTCCCCAACACCTGTCGGGCAACCCGCCTGCGTACTTGGCCGCGAGGACGTCGAGCGAGGCGATGTAGCCTTGAGGAGAGGTCGAGAGGGTGCGGGCGACGTTCCCGGCATCTTCCAGCTCGGC